>NZ_JBEKYX010000048.1:0-33655 GCF_049510455.1 Occallatibacter sp.
CAATTAGTAAACACTGTAAATCAACGATAAATTACACAAAAACAATCACATAGCGGCATAATTTCCCACTCTTCGGAAAACAGCCTGCCCGGGAAAACAAAAAGCGAAAGTTGTTCCAGCAAAATCCTCAAACGCTGCCGTCCCAGGCCGCAACATTCGAGCATCTCTCCCGAAGGTATAAAGTTCGGATGCCCCACCCGGTTTACTTATTTTCCGATGATATCGATGGCGACGGTTGCCGTTTTTGGCGGCATGCATTGTTGCTGGTCGCATGCCTGATAGCGAAGCTTTGCTTCGACGAGGTGATCGCCTGGGGCCGCGGTGATGCGGGCCTGGATGGCGAAGTCGCCTGTGTAGACGCTGAGTTTGCTTTCGGGGTCTGCGGGGAGCGTGAAGTCGGTTCCCTGCGGATAGGTTGCGGCGTCGAGCTTGACGCCTGATTCGGCGGGAATGCTGAGCGCGGTTGGGATGAGCGACTCGTCTTTGGGGGAATGCGAGTTGACGTGCAGGCCCGGCGCGACGCGGAAGTGAAGCACAACGGCTGTGGACTTGCCCGCAGGGGCGGTGATCTGCTCAGGATAGAGATACTGGACGGCTTCCTGCTTGAGGGGAAGACGGTCGGACTTGGCTGGATCCGAAAACTGGGCTTGCAGAGACTGGCTGGGGGATTGCGCCGCCGTGCAGCAGATGGCTGTGGAGCAAACTATCCGAAGCCATGCGGATCGTGTGAGCAACATTACTTCCCTGCCTGGGCTGTGGTCTTTGCGAGGGATTTCTGGATCTTGCCTTCGATTTCGTCCTTGGAGACGATGCCGGTCTGCGTGGCGACGATGATGCCATTGCGATCGACATAGAAGGATGAAGGCATGGCGTCGAGGCCGCCGTAATCCTTGGCGATGCTGTCACCATTGATGAGCACGGGATATTGCATGTGCTGCTGCTGGGCGAACTTGCTGATGGCGGCTTTGTCCTTGGCCCAGCCGTCCTTGTCGTCGTCGGTGAGATTATCGGCTTCAGAGGAGATGCCCAGGATTTCGAAGCCTTTGGACGCGTATTGCTGGCGGAGCTCGACGAGCCAGGGAGTTTCAAGCTTGCAGGGGCCGCACCAAGTGGCCCAGAAGTTGATGAGCACGGCTTTGCCTTTGTAGTCGGCGAGCGAGACTTTTTTACCGTTGAGATCCTGGAGAGTGAAGCTGGGCGCGGGTTTGTTGAGCAGCGGCGAGGGAGGGCCGTCGTCGCCGCCGATGACGAGCTCGGGCGGCATGGTGGCGGCCATGACTTTATCCGCGGCCTGGCGGCGGTACTCGAAGTTAGCCCAACCTGCCCAGGCGAAGCCGGCGAGGACGAAGAGGGTGATGCCGAGGACGATGGTATTGCGCTTCACTAGACTGAACCTCGTGGGATTGAACCCTGTGATCCATTGTACGGCGGGAGAGATTGGGAACGATAGAATGGATAACCAATGCGACAAAAGAATGACAAGAATTGTGCGGACGAGCGGATGACACCGGCTGATCTGGTGCGGACAGAGGCTGCGGCGCTGATGGCGCTTGCGGAGCGGCTGGATGGGCCGATGGCTGAGCTGTTTTCGCAGGCGGTGGAGCTGATTATGCGCTGCGGGACGGTGAATGGCCGCATTGTGGTGACCGGAATGGGCAAGAGCGGGATTATTGCGCAGAAGATTGCGGCAACGCTCAGCTCGACTGGATCGCCGGCGCTGTTTCTGCATCCGGCGGAGGCGGTGCATGGGGACCTGGGCGTGCTGATGCCGGGCGATGTAGTGATTGCGCTTTCCGCGAGCGGCGAGACCGAGGAGATTCTGCGGTTGCTGCCGGTGCTGAAGCGCAAGGGTGATGCGCTGGTGAGCTTCTGCTGCGATCTGGGCTCGACGCTGGCAACTGCGAGCGATGTGGCGCTGGACTGCGGCGTGGAGCGCGAGGCGTGCGGAATGAATCTTGCGCCGACGGCCAGCACAACGGCCATGCTGGCACTGGGCGATGCGCTGGCGATTGCCGTGAGCCTGCGAAAGGGATTCAAGGCGGAGGATTTTGCCGATCTGCACCCAGGCGGCAAGCTGGGCAAGAAGCTGGCGAAGGTTCGCGAGCTGATGCATGCGGGCGATGCGGTGCCGGTGGTGAGGCCGGGAACGCCGATGACGGATGTGATCTATGAGATGTCATCGAAAAAATTGGGGATTGCGACTGTACAGGAAGATGGAAAGCTGCGGGGCGTGATCAGCGATGGGGACCTGCGACGGCTGCTGGAACGCGAGGGCGGCGCGGCGCTGAGCAGGACTGCCGGCGAGGCTATGCATGAGCAGCCGGCGACGATTGCGGCGGATGAGTTGGCTGCGCGAGCGTTGGCGATTCTGGAAGAGCGGAAGATTACTTCGCTGATTGTGGTGGATGATGCGGGGCGCGTGGAGGGTGTGGTGCATCTGCATGATTTGTGGGGGATGGAGTTGATTTAGAAACAAATTGTCAAAAAACAGTGGTCGGTGGTCAGTCCGATACGAGGAGGAATTAATGGCCGTCGTCTTTAAGCGAGTTCCTTACGAAACGCTCAATAGCCGTCAAAAGGAAACGTATAACTTTCAAAAGCTCTCGGCTGTTTTAGCGGAGTTCGGTTATTTGACAATTCGCCTGAGCGACGATTGGAATGGGGCCGATTTCATTGCTCAACACTTCGAAACAAAGGAATTTCTCAAAGTCCAACTCAAGAGCCGGTTGACTTTCGACAAGAAATACCACGACAAAGACTTGCATATCTGCTTCAAAGATGGTGATCAAGGCGATTGGTATCTATACAACCACCAGGAATTATTGGAAAAGGTCATCCGGCAAATCGAGGAATCGAAGACCTGGAAAGACGACAGAACATATCACTACCCAAGTCTCTCAAGGGAGATGAAGGAGCTTTTGAAGCCATATCGCATTCCCATTTCAGAAGCCTCCGTGGTTCGCTTATGAAATTCCAAGGCAACTTGATCCGTGAGATCCGATTGGCTGTATCATTTTGATCTAGGAGTACTTCGCATGACTACCCAAATCGTTCGCGTAGGAAACACGCTTACGGTCGAGATTCCCGATGAACTTGCTGCGCAAGCTGAGTTAACTCCGGGCCAAGCTGTCGAGTGGGTGTTCGAAGCCAAGGAAGAGAAAGACGCTTGAGGAACTCCTGGAGGGGGTTCCCGAAGGAACGCGCATTCCGGAAAACGATTGGGGATCTCCCCGTGGGGCTGAAGTTTGGTAGAGCCATACTGCCCCGACAGTGGCGACTTCATCTGGATTAACTTCGATCCACAGGCAGGACATGAGCAGGCTGGTCATCGGCCTGCGATTGTACTGTCACCAAGGTCATTCAATCGCAGGGTCTCGCTGGCATTTATCTGTCCAATCACTTCCAAACGGAAGGATTATCCCTTTGAAGTCATGCTGCCGCCGCACCCGCGATTGAAGGGGGTCGTGCTGTGTGAGCATTTGCGAAGCCTGGATTGGCAGGCCCGCAAGGCGACGTTCATCGGCAAAGCGCCAGAGAACCTTCTTATAGAGATTCGGGACGTGGTTGCCGCAATCGCAGGCATAGATTTCGAGTGATCGAGTGGTGTGTATTCAGTTTTCTGAGATTTAGTCCATATTGACACGCTGCCATTCCCGTCCTACGCTGGCAATATGCAAATCGAGCTCACACCCGAGCAAAATTCCTTCATAGACCTGGGAATCCAGCAGGGGCGCTTTCAGAACTCGGAAGAAGCGGTACAGCAGGCCTTGGCGCTTTGGGAAAAAAGGGAGCGCGCCCGCATTGAATTGTTTGCTTCGCTCGGCGAAGCACAAAGGTCTCTCGATGCCGGCGAAGGTGAGGAATACACCATCGAAACCTTGCCTAAATTAGCCGAATCTGTCAAAGCATGGGGCAGGGCGAGGCTCGCCGGAAAATAGTGCGCGTAAGGCTCTCAAAACAGGCCAGGGTCGACCTGAACGAAATCTGGCTCTACATCGCGAATTCAAGCAGCGATGCGGACACGGCAGATCGTCTCACAGAGGCCGTCTCCGAGTGTCTTGCACTACTTGGCCGATTTCCTTATCTCGGAAAGAGTCTCCAAGACAGCACCTATCAAAATGTACGTACATTTCCGGTGCAGAATTACGTCATTTTTTATGAAGTTCTGCCCGGTAAGGTTCGCATTCTGCGGATTATTCACAGCAGCCGTGATGCCTTCGCGGTGTTTGCCGGGGAATAGAGTTGATTCAGTCCTCCATTGACATGCAGCCGCAACAGTCCTACGCTTTCTACATGCGAATCGAGCTTACCCAAGCAGAGCTGATGGCGCGCCGCTCATCCAAAGTGCGACCTCCCTGCCTTTGCGCCCTTGCCCAGTAACGCCCAGTAAAATAATCCCTGACTCAGTTGTTTCCACGCGCCATTGAACTGGCGGGAAAGTTTGCGCGTTTTTCTATGCATCGTTGGTCAAAGATTTTTGTTCCTACTCTTCGCGAGGCCCCGGCGGATGCCGAAGTGGCCAGCCACAAATTTCTACTGCGTTCGGGCTATATACGGCAGCTTGGCGCGGGAATTTACAACTATCTCTTTCTTGGGCAGCGGTCGCTAAACAAGATCATCGCGATTGTGCGCGACGAGATGGACAAGATCGGGCAGGAGTTTCTGCTGCCGGGCATTTTGCCGAAGGAGCTATGGGTCGAGAGCGGACGCTGGACGGGCATGGGCGACAACATGTTCCGGCTTAAAGACCGCAAGGGCGCGGAGTTGTGCCTGGGCATGACGCACGAAGAGATTGTGACGGGGATTGCGCGCAATGAGCTGCGAAGCTACAAGCAGCTTCCGCAGATCTGGTATCAGATACAGACGAAGTATCGCGATGAGCCGCGACCGAAGAGCGGATTGCTGCGCGTGCGGCAGTTCACGATGAAGGATTCGTATTCATTTGACCTGAATGCGGCCGGGCTGGACACGAGCTACAAGCTGCATGATCAGGCGTATCGCAATATCTTTACGCGGAGCGGGCTGAAGTTTGTGGTTGTGGAGGCGGATTCTGGCGCGATGGGTGGCTCGCAGTCGCAGGAGTTCATGGTGTATACGGATGCGGGCGAGGACCTGATTGTAAGCTGCCCGGTGTGCGGGTATGCGGCGAATCTGGAGAAGGCGACTTCACGACTGGAGCCGGTGACCGAGATGGAGCCGACCGGCGACGGTATGCCGGAGCTGGTACACACGCCGGGGTGTGCGGCGATTGCGGATGTGGCGGCGTTCTTCAAGATTTCACCGGCTAGCGACATCAAGTGCGTGGCGTATATGGCGTTGAAGCATGGTGGACCAGACTCGAAAAACGGGAGCAAGCCGGATACGTGGCATGGCGTGGCGGCGTTTCTGCGCGGCGACCACCAGGTAAATGAGACAAAGCTGCTGGGCGCGATTGGCGCTGCGGAGCTGCGAACGATGCAGGCTGAGGAGCTGGAAAAATATCTGCATGGACCGGCGGGATACCTGGGACCGGTGGGGTTGCAGCATGATGCGAAGCCGCTAGGTGAGGGACTGACGGTTGTTGTCGACAAGTCACTGGAGGGCCGGAAGAACCTGGTCTGCGGCGCGAACAAGCAGGACTATCACCTGCGGAATGTGACGCCGGGGCGGGATTTTACGTGGACGCTGAGCGCCGATATTCGCAGCGTGAACGAAGGCGAGGCTTGTCCCGTAGATAACTGTGACGGCAAGCTGGTTGTGGGCAAAGCCGTGGAGGTTGGGCACATCTTCAAGCTCGGTGACAGGTATACGCAGTCCATGGGCGCGCGGGTGCTGGACGAGAACGGCAAGGAAGTAACGCCGATCATGGGCTGCTACGGAATCGGCATCGAGCGCATTCTGACGGCTGCGATTGAGCAATCGAATGATGCGAATGGGTTCTGGCTGCCGAGTTCGATTGCGCCGTTCCAGGTGGTGGTAACGGTGACGAATATTGCTGATGCTGCTCTAAAAGAAGCGGGCGAGAAGCTGGCTATTGCACTGGAAGATGCCGGAATCGACGTGGTGCTGGATGACCGCGACGAGCGTGCGGGAGTCAAATTCAAAGATGCCGACCTTGTCGGGATTCCGTACCGCATCAACGTAGGCAAGAAGGCGGCGAGCGGATTGGTGGAGCTGGTATCGCGCGCGAAGGCGCAGAGCACGGACGTGGCGCTGGATGCGATTGTGCATGAGGTTAAGGCGCGGATTGCCGAAGAACAGCTATTAGCTGTCAGCTCTTAGCTTTCAGCTCATTGGTGATGGATTGAACTTGTCGCGAAAGAATCAATCGAGGGATGGCTCGAATTACGGATGAATAAGCTAAAGGCTAATAGCTAGCGGCTGTATTACAGGAGCGGCGATGGCGTTGAAAATAAAAATTAAATCTGTGGCGGGTAAGGGCTCGCTGACATCGCTGATTCTGCGCATCCTGCTGATCTGTGTTGCGGTAGTGGCGATTGTCGTGCTGACCATAGGCGGTATTGTTTATTTCAAATACGGCAGCATTGTGGATGCACGTCTGAAGCAGCCGTTATTTACCGATACGGCGAAGATTTTTGCGGCTCCGCGCGAGGTGCGCGCAGGACAAAAACTGAGCGTAAGGCTGATTGCCGATGAACTGCGGGAGGCTGGCTACTCAGAGCAAGGTGCGCAAAAGGATTCACCGCTGGGAATGTATCGCGAGTCGGGCCAGTCAATCACGGTGTATCCGGGACCGCAGTCGTATCATGCGCCGGACAATGCGACGATCCATGTGTCCGGCGGCGTGGTGGAATCCATGACGGACGATCATGGAGAGCAGTTGAGCAGCTATGAGCTGGAGCCACTGCTGATCACGGGTTTGAGCGAGGACGCGAACCGCACGAAGCGCAGGCTGATTACATACGACGAGATTCCGCAGAACCTGGTGCATGCGGTGCTGGCAATTGAGGACCGGCGGTTCTTTGAGCACAGCGGCGTGAACTACATCAGCATGGCAGGATGGGCATGGCACAACCTGATTGGAGATCGCAAGCATCGAGGCGGAGCATCGACGCTTACGATGCAACTGGCGAAGCTATTGTTTGTTGCGGATAACGGGACCATCCGATACAAGGTCACGCAGATCATGGTGGCCTTTCACCTGGAGCACCACTTTACGAAGCAGCAGATTTTTGAAGCGTATGCGAACCAGATCAACCTGGGCCAGCGCGGCAGTTTTTCAATTGATGGCTTTGGTGAGGCAGCGCAGTCGTATTTCGGCAAGGACTTGCAGCAACTGGATCTGGCGCAGAGCGCGATGCTGGCGGGCATAGTTCAGCGGCCAAACTACTTTAACCCCTGGCGTCATGCGGATCGCACGATTGAGCGGCGCAACCTGGTGCTGGATTCCATGGTGGAGACCGGCGCGATTACCAAGGATGAGGCGGAGCACGCGAAGGCGGAGCCGCTGAAGCTGGCCACCGGCAGCGTGGATGCGAGCGAAGCGCCGTACTTTGTGGATCTGGTGCATGAGCAGTTGCTGGACAAGCTGGGCGACCGTGGAGCGAATCTGAATGGGCTGCGAATTTATACAACGCTCGATCCGGATTTGCAGCGTACAGCTACCACGGCTGTTGAGAGCACAATCCACCAAGTGGATGAGCAGGTGGACAAGAAGCACGCGAGGGACAAGAAGGCAGGCAAATCGTATCCATATCCGCAGGTAGCGCTGGTGGCATTGAATCCGCACACTGGACAGGTGCTGGCGATGGTTGGCGGCAGGAGCTATGGAACATCGCAGCTGAATCATGCGACGGCGAAGCGGCCAACGGGCTCGATCTTCAAGCCGTTTGTGTATGCCAGCGCCTTTGCGACCGCGGTGGAAGGCACGATGCTGACGGGCCAGGACAGATTGTTTTCGCCTGTTACGATGCTGAACGATGCGCAGTCAACGTACAACGTGGGCGGGCAAGAGTACACGCCGCGCAACTTCGAGAGTGAGTACTACGGTGAGATCACGGCACGCTTCGCGCTGATGCGGTCAGACAATAATGCGACGATCAGCCTGGCCTCCATGGTGGGATTTGACCGTGTGGCCGCGCTGGCACGCGCGGCAGGCGTGAAGAGCGCTCGGGGAACACCGTCGATGGCGATTGGCACCTACGATGCAACGCCGCTCGATATGGCGGGAGCATACACGACTTTTGCGAACCAGGGGCTGCACATTGATCCCTGGATGCTGGCCAGCGTGCGGGCATCTTCCGGCGATGTGATTTCGGACTACACGCCGACTTCTACGCAGATACTCGATCCACGCGCGGCCTTTTTAATCACGAGCATGATGCAGGATGTGCTGCGCGGCAAGGGTACTGGCGCAGCGGTGCGCAGTATGGGCTTTATTTCGCCGGCGGCGGGCAAGACCGGAACTGACCACGATGCGTGGTTTGCGGGGTACACGAGCAATCTGATCTGCATTGTGTGGGTCGGCAACGATGACTACACGGATATCAAGCTGCAAGGCGCGGAGGCGGCTGCACCAATCTGGGCGGCGTTTATGAAGAAGGCTGTGCAGCTACCGCAGTACTCGGACACAAAAGAATTTTCACCACCGGATGGCGTGCAGATTGTGAGCCTGGATAAGACCACCAATCTGCTGGCGGATGAAACCTGCCCGGATGATTACTCTGCTGCATTTCTCAATGGCACGGCGCCTACCGATACGTGCGATCATCCGCCGGACAAGCGGAATATCTTTCAGAAGATATTTGGGCTGGGAAAATAAGCCGGGAAAATCAAGCCGCAGTTATTGCAATTCGCTGGGATGAGTTTCCGGCTGCGTTGCAAGCGACGGAATGCGACGAAGATTCATTCCGAGCGGGCCAGCATGAAAGCCTGCATCCATGAGAAAACGCGCGAGCGGATGAACTGCGATGGGCAGGCCGTTCACGGTGGAGATCAACATGCCGAGACGCTCGCCGGCTTGCAGGCGCTGCTGACCGCGGGCGAAGAGAAAGTGTGCGAAACCTGAGGCTACGTGCGTGCGATCCGGCTCGTCTGTGGGCAGAAAGACGAGCAGGTTCGGATTGTCGCGACGGAGCCATGCGATGAGCTCGCCGTTGCGAAGAATGACTTCCGCGTAGGCGGCGCGGGTGAGAATGCGCGGAGCGGATTCGGCATCCTGCTGCGCGACGGACGGGCTGGGCCAGGGCAACACTGAACCGTACGGATTGGCGGGATCGGTAGCTGCGATGTGTACGAATTCCGCTTTGTCCAGATCGGCAGCGGTGCGGAGGCGACGTAGAAGATCGACTGCGGATGGCAACGCGAACTGCGTTGCGCCGAGACCGGCTACAAAGTAGCCGCGGCGGATGCGCCCGCTTTCTTCAAGAGCCTTGAGGACGTCATAGACGGCGCTGAAACCGCCGGGGATGTTTTCCGCGGATGCGTGCTCGCGCATGAGAACACCGTAGCGCTGGAGCAGTTGCAGCGCGAGAGCATGACTACGCTCCGTGGCGGATTGCTGCACGTTATTGCGTGCGACAAGCGACCAGCGGCCCTGCGCTTCCGGCGGAGTGATGCGACGGGAGCGGAATGCAACGCCAGTGTGCGCGACGCGATGCGGGCGAGTGCTCTCTGGCGGGGCGATATAAGCGCGGAGCGCGTGCAGTGAATCATTGGTGACGAGGCCACGCCAGACGAGGTTCCAGAGCGCATCGATGGAATCACCGGAAAAGCCGGAACCAACGGCTTGATGCAGCGGCTCAAAGAAGCTTGCGCCAGAGGCTTCGAGCGTGGCGAGGAGAGTTTCTTCACGCTGGGAAAGCGGGTCGGACTGCTGGTGCGGGTGGATGAGCAGAGATAGTTTATCGGTGAGATAGAGCGCGACGCGGCCGTCACGCGAGCCGAGCGATTCAACGCCGGTCCAGACGACTTCCCCGGCAGCGATAAGCGTGTCGAGCTGGGATGGATCATAGTTGGCGACGCGGGCAGGAAGAATAGAGGATTCGAGAAGAGATGCGGGCAACGGTGCGCCCTGCAGGCTTTCGATGGCATCGAGGAGCACGTCGAGATTGCGGCGCGTATGCGTGAGGCCCTGCCAGTGCGTGAGGAAGCGGGCGAATGTTGACTGCGAGACCGGTTCCACTTCTTTACGAAGGCGCGCGAGGGATTTCTGGCGGATGTGACGAAGGATCTCGACATCGCACCACTCACGGTGAACGCCGGAAGGACGGAATTCGCCTTCGAGAATGCGGCCCTCCTGCGCGAGTTGATGGAAGACGGGTTCGATCTTATCTGTGTCGAGGCCTAAGCGAGCTGCGGCTTCACGCGTGGTGAACGGACCGTGCGTGCGGGCGTAACGACGGAGGAGTTCGAGCAGAGGCTGCGCAACCGAAGGAAGAAGTGAAGCGGGAATACCTTTGGGCAGACTAACTCCGAGTGCGTCGCGGTATCGTGCAGCATCTTCGACGGCGATGAGGCGCGGCTGGCCAGCGATGGGCAGCTCTACCAGCCGGCGTGAGCGGAGAAGTTTGTCGATGTGAACCAGGAGTTCGGGCGCGGCGATGCGTTGTGCGAGCTCATCGCAAGAGAGATCGCCGAGCTTGAGCAGCAGATCGTGGATGCCATCGGCGGAACGGGCGCGAGTGGTTTCCGTAAGACACTGCGCTGAGGATTCCACTTCACGGATCGCATCTGGATCGAGAAGCTCTCGCAGGTCGGCGTCCCCGAGCAGATCGCGAAGTTGATCCTGATCGATGGTGAGAGCCTGAGCGCGGCGTTCGGCGAGAGGAGCGTCAAGATCGTATAGAAAATTGGCAACATAACTGAAGAGCAGTGAAGAGGCAAAGGGTGAGGGCTTGAGCGTGTCAACAACGTGGACGCGGGTATGGCGCTGCTCAATGGAGCGAAGGGTCTCAAGGAGCGCAGGCATGTCGAAGACATCGCGGAGACACTCACGATACGTTTCGAGCAGAATTGGAAAGGATGGATAGCGCGAGGCTACACTGAGCAAATCGTGGGATCGCTTGCGAAGCTGCCAGAGCGGCGAGCGGCGGTTGATGAATTTGCGCGGGAGAAACAGAGCGCGGCCGGCAGCCTCACGGAATCGCCCAGCGAATAGCGCGGTTGCACCGAGCTGATTGAGAACAAGCTGCATTGCCTCAGCCTGAGGAACGAGGAACCAGTCAGCTTCGGGCGGCTTGTCCGTGTCCGGGAAGCGCAGCACGAAGCCGTCATCGCCCCACATCGTTTCGACATCGGTGCGACCGGCTGCGCGAATGCGCGCAGCAACGGCCATGGCCCACGGGATGTGGATGCGACGGCCAAAGGGTGTGAGGACGCAGACACGCCAGTCACCGAGTTCATCGCGAGTGCGTTCAATGACGATGGTGCGATCGTCCGGAACGGCGTCAGTGGCGGCGTGCTGATCGTTCAGGAAAGAGATGAGGCTTTCCGCGGCGACTGGATCGAGATCGTGTTCGGCCACGAGGCGCGTCATTGCGGCGGGACGCGGCATTTCACGCAGCTCGCGAATGAGCGCGCCGATGCGAAGACCGAATTCAAGCGGACGGCCTGCGCCATCGCCCTTCCAGAAAGGCATTTTTCCAGGTTCGCCGGGAGCGGGTTCAACGAGGACGCGATCGTGAGTGATCTCCGCAATGCGCCAAGTGGATGCGCCGAGGATGAAGGTCTCATTGGTATGCGTCTCGAAGACCATCTCTTCATCGAGTTCGCCGACGCGGATTGGCTTGCCTCCTGTTTTTCCACCCGGGCCGTGCGCTAGGAAGACTCCGTAGAGGCCGCGATCCGGAATAGTTCCGGCGTTAAGGATTGCGATACTGGCTGCGCCCTCACGAGGGGTGAGCGTGTTGTGCGTACGATCCCAGGTGATGCGCGGACGGAGATCGGCGAATTCGTCGGAAGGATAGCGGCCGCTGAGAAGATCGAGCACGCCTTCAAAGGAAGATCGCGTAAGACCTGCGAACGGCGCGGCGCTCCGGACGAGGTTGTAGAGAACATCCACACTGATTTCGGGTTCGGGTGGTTTCTGGCCGCGCGCGCGAGGCTGAGCCAGGGCGGGAGGAGCGGCGACTGTGGCGACGATTTGTTGCGCGAGTACGTCGAGCGGATTGCGTGGATAGCGGGTGGATTCGATGTGGCCTTCATGCATGGCGCGCGTGACGGCGGCGCATGCGATGAGATCGGCGCGGAACTTGGGAAAGAGGATACCTTCACTGACGGCATCGACTTGATGGCCGGCGCGGCCAATGCGCTGCATGCCGCTAGCGACGGAGGGTGGAGATTCGATTTGGATGACCAGATCGACTGCGCCCATATCGATGCCGAGCTCAAGCGTGGAGGTGGCACAGAGAGCTTTTATCTGACCGGCCTTGAGCTGTTCTTCAATGATTGCGCGCTGATCTGATGCGAGAGATCCGTGATGTGCGCGGACCAGAGGCTCGCCGGCGAGATCGTTGATTGCACCGGCCAGGCGCTCGGCTGTCTGGCGGCTGTTGACGAAGAGAATCGTGGACTGGCGCGGGCGGATCAACTCCAGCAGGCGCGGATGGATTGCGTTCCAGATGGAGATGCGGCGCGGAGGCTGCGATTCCGTGCCGTCCGCGACGATTTCTGTTTCCTTCAGGCGCGCCATGTCTTCGACAGGAACTTCAATACGAAGCTTGAGGCGCTTGGGCGCGCTGGCATTGACGATGGTGACGGGGCGATAACGAAGTGAGACGGAATCGGAAGTCTCAGAGGACCAGTCAGATTCTGTAAGTGCGGATTCGACGGGGATGGGCGCGGCTGCTTCGACGCCGCCGAGAAAGCGGGCTACTTCTTCGAGCGGACGCTGTGTGGCTGAGAGACCGATGCGCTGCAAAGGCTTTTGAACGATAGCCTCAAGTCGCTCTAAAGAGAGAGCGAGATGCGCGCCGCGCTTGGTGGGGACGAGGGCGTGAATCTCATCGATGATGACTGTGTCAATGCTGCGAAGAGCCTCTGCCGCCTGCGAGGTGAGCATGAGATAGAGCGATTCCGGCGTGGTGATGAGAATGTCAGCGGGATGACGGCGGAATTTTGCGCGCTCGCTGGATGGAGTGTCTCCTGTGCGTATGGCGATGGACGGCTCGTGGAATGGGATGCCGGCATTGCGTGCGGCCTCAGCGATTCCCGCAAGGGGCGTGCGAAGATTACGCTCGACATCGACGGCGAGGGCTTTAAGTGGAGAGATGTAAAGGATGCGGGTGCCTTCGGTGCGACTCTCCAGTTGCGGATGCAGCATGAGGCGGTCAAGACACCAGAGAAAGGCTGTGAGCGTTTTACCGCTGCCGGTGGGAGATAAGATGAGGGCGCTTTCGCCGCGTGCGATCACGGGCCAGCCGATGCGTTGAGGGGCGGTGGGCTGGCCGTAGGTACGCTGGAACCACTCCGCGGTGATGGGATGAAAACAGGCGAAAGGGTCTGTGCCAGGCTCTGCTGCGGGATTGCGTGGACTACGAGCCATGCCCGTTCAGAATACGCCTTGATATCCCATCCTTTCGGTCAAGAACATCGAAAGGATGGGCAGCTCCAATACTATTCGTCGTAATGCAGAAGGCTGAAGACGTCGTACTCGGGGAAGCGGTCGCGGCCTTTGAGAAAATCGAGTTCCACGGCGAAGGCCAGGCCGGCGATCTCGCCTCCCAACTGCTGAACGAGCTTGACTGTGGCCTCCATGGTGCCTCCGGTGGCGAGCAGATCGTCGACGAGGACCACACGCTGGCCGCGCTGAATGGCGTCAAGATGGATTTCGAGCGTATCGGTTCCGTACTCGAGATCGTAGGTGACGCGGGCCACGGGAGCGGGAAGCTTGCGAGGCTTGCGGACTGGAACGAAGCCGGCGTTGAGCCGGTAGGCAAGTGCGGGTCCGAAGATGAATCCGCGGGCCTCAATACCGAGAACCAGATCGATTTTGCGCTCGATATAATGCGCCGCTAGAGCGTCAATGAGTTGCGCGAAACCGGTCTTATCCTTGAGCAGCGTGGTGATGTCGTAAAACAGAATGCCAGGCTTGGGAAAATCGGGAACGGTGCGGACAAGGGCCTTAAGAGCCTCTACGTTAATTGATTTCGATGTGTCGGACATGATGCGCCGGCTGCTCCTTGAGCGAGTATGTGGAAGAGACTAATGAGATTGAGCCGGCTTCCCTTTCGATTATAAAAGCTGGATACAGGGTTACCATGCGCCCTGGATACGGAAGGCGTCGAGCGATGCGGCTTCGCTGTCATCGAGCATGTGCTCCAGGATGTTGTCTACGCGGCTGCCGCGCGAGCCGCGACGAAGACTGGCGCGCAGATCATTGAGATCCTCTGATTCGCCGGCGGCAACAACCTCTACATCGCCTTCTTCGGTATTGCGGACCCAGCCGCGAAGATTCAACTCGCTGGCTTCACGGTGAACAAACCAGCGAAAACCTACGCCCTGCACGCGACCGCGGATAAGAAAGTGAAGCACCATACAGCGAGTTTGGCAGACGCGGAGGATGGCAGGCAAGCGCGAGGACGTGTGACTAAAAAACGCTTGACACACGCTGGCATTCGAGTTACTTTGCAATATAAAGTGAATCGGCATGGATGACCTGAACAAAGCGCTGGCGGAAATTGGCAGCATTCGCAGGCAACTGGCCCGCAGCACGGAGTTTCGCGGGTATGGACCGGCCACGCTGGCGGCGACGGCTGCGATTGCGCTGTTCGCGGCCTGCATACAAACGCAGTGGGCTCCGGAGGCCGCGCATCATCTGGACCGCTACCTGAGCATCTGGCTTACAACAGCTGCGGTGTCTGCTGCGCTCATCGGCACCCAGATGATTACGCGCGCGCATCGAGTACACTCCGGCATGGCGGATGAGATGATCCGCATTGCCGTAGAGCAGTTTTTACCGTCGCTGGGCGCTGGCGTTCTACTAACGATTGTGCTGGCGCGATTTGTTCCTGGGGCACTGTGGATGCTGCCTGGGCTTTGGCAGGTGTGCTCCGGCATCGGCATCTTTTCTTCGTGCAGATTTTTGCCGCGTCCAATGCTGGCCGCGGGAGCATGGTATTTGCTTTGCGGCCTGCTATGCATTTCGCTGGCTGGAGAGCGCGCATTGACTCCATGGGCCATGGGCATTCCTTATGGCGCGGGACAACTGATCGTTGCCGGGGCGCTATGCCGGAAGGCGCGGGAGGATGCGAATGACGACTAAATCGGCGCGCAGGCAGGCACAAAAGAGTGAGGCGCCTTTTGCCTATGAAGGGTTGGATCGCGTGATTCATGAGCGGGCGCGGCTTGGGATTCTGACTTCGCTGATGACGCATCCCAAGGGGCTTACATTTGGCGATCTGAAACAACTGTGCGCGCTGACGGATGGCAACCTGAGCCGGCATCTGAGCGTGCTGGAAGCGGAAGGCATTGTGGAGACGACGAAGGACGTGGAGCGAAATCGGCCGCTGACGCTGTGCCGCATCACTACGCCGGGGCGCAAGCGATATGTGGAATATCTGACTACGCTGGAGCAGGTAGTGCGCGATGCGGCGGCGAGTAGCAGCGAACAAAACGCGGGTGTGCGCGATCTGATGCCGACGAGGGCATAAAAAATTTGCGCGCTTACTTTGTAATACAAAGTCTAAATCAAAGGAGACAAAATGGGCGCCGTGATTGAAGATGTTTTGAATTTGCAGTCCGCTTCGAAACAACGTTCCATGGGCATAAAACTGATTGTGATTTGTGTACTGGCACTGTTGATGAATATTCCCGGTTTCTTTGTGCAGGGACTTCTGAATGATCGAATCAGCCACAACTCGCCTGTTATTCAACATCCCGATGGCAGCTCGACATTTGCCACTGTGGACTATTACCAGTCTGTGGACCGGTCACTGAAATACATCTTGCTGTTCGAGGGGCTTGTGTTTCTTACATATTTCACCTTTGAGGTGACGAGTAAAAAGCGCATGCATGCTGCGCAGTATGTTCTTGTGGGAGTGGCGCAGGTGATTTTCTATCTGATGCTGCTGTCGCTGGCCGAAAAGATCGGGTTCGATTATGCCTTTCTCATTGCGGGAGCGGCGACGGTAGGGCTTCTTTCAACCAACGCGAGTTGGATCTTTGCCAGCCGAATACAAGGACTGAGAGCTTTCGTTGTTTTCTCGCCACTGTATGGGCTGATTTATGTTCTTCTTCGGCTAAAAGACTACGCGCTGCTGGTTGGCTCGATTGCGAGCTTTGCGGCGGTGGCCACGGCGATGTACTTTACACGGCGGATTGACTGGTACAGCTCGCAGCCGCTCAATGATCCCGGCGATGCAGCTCGGCAGAATGCCGCGTAAAGGTTAAGTCTCAGTTTGAAAAAACTCCCCCTGGCGGTTGAAGGGTTCGAGCAAACCCGAACCCTTCAAAAACATTCCTACGGCTGGCGGTGGTCTTGATTTCGCTGCGCCGGCGTCCTCTGATCGACGATCTCAAACCCCGCGGGGAGCTCGAAGAGCTGCATGTCGGGATCGACAAGGCTGATATCGCTAAGCGTGAAGGTCTGCTTGCCGGTATGGGGACCATCAACGATAGAAGCTAGATTGACGCCGATCTTGTCGGCGTACCAGAACTCGCGAGTGGTGATCATGGGCCTGTCGTTCCCGAAGACGCCGACGTTGAGCGTTGTGGTGTCGCGGAAGCCTCGTGTTTCCATACCTTCAATATCTCGTGCCCCAAGCTCTTCATGGGTGGTGAAGCCGGAGTTGTCAGCCAGGGATCCCGATTGGCCTATGGCCGGATGGGCGGTGGTTTGAGCCCGTTCGGCGAAGGCCTGCAGATAGCAGCGCTGGGGATGCTGCAATAGAAAGCAGTTGTAGAGGGTGTGCTCGTTGGGGTCGGCGATCTGGATGACGTTCTTCTGAGATTTGAACCGCCCATCTTTGGGAACCAGAAGCCAGCGCTCCTCATAGATGCGGCCATTTCGGTCGCGGGCCACCTGACGCTGGTTGATGACGGTGTAGGTTCCGCCGTCGCCGAGGGGGCGCGTCCATTCCGTGTGTACGGTGGCAGTAAACGGAGCATTGACCAGCGGGGGAATATAGATGCTTTGCAGCGTTTCGGTAACGCCGCCGTCACGCATCGTCGTGTTAGCGGCTGCGGTCTGGCCGGATTGAGCGGCAATAAGGGGGCAAAAGACCCCCAACAAGGCAATTCGTGACAGGAAGTTCATGGGCACCTCCAGGCTATGCGTATCCACTATAACCTGAGTCCCGCTCATCCGCTGAAGATGTGAGCGCTAGCGGCGCGCTACACTGAAGGCACGATGATCTTTGTGCTCGATAACTACGACTCGTTTACCTACAACCTTGTTCAGTACCTTGGCGAGCTGGGCGCGAAGGTGGATGTGCGGCGGAACGATGAGTTGACCGTTGATGAGGTAGAAGCGCTCAAGCCTGAGCGTATTCTGCTCTCGCCGGGGCCATGCACGCCGCGTGAGGCGGGTATCCTTGTGCCGCTGATTCAGCGGATGGCGGGCAAGGTTCCGATCTTTGGCGTTTGCCTGGGACACCAGGCGATTGGCGAGGCATTTGGCGGCGAAGTGGTGCGTGCGCGCAAGCTGATGCACGGCAAGACGAGCGATGTGACGCATGACGGGCATGGGATATTTGCCGGGCTGCCGACGCCGCTGACCTGTACGCGGTATCACTCGCTGGTGGTGGCGGAGGAGACGCTTCCCGCGGAGCTGGAAGTGACGGCGCGGACGGGTGAGAGCGATGGAAACGGCACGGTGATTATGGGCTTGCGGCATCGCTCGCTGCCTGTTGAGGGCGTGCAGTTTCACCCGGAGAGCGTGCTGACCGAGGGCGGACGGCAGATGATTCGCAATTTTCTGGGGATGTAATTCCTTTCATGATGGGTGACCAAGTGACGTGCTATCCCAGGTCTCAGAAGCGAGATCTGGGGCACCCGGCATTCCTGGCGCTGCTGGCCTTGAGCTTGACGGCTGTGTGCGGGGCGCAGCAGGCGACGAGTGTCGGGCCGATTGCGATTGTCCCTGTTGATGCTTCTACCAATGTGACCGGCGCGCTGCAGATTACCGCGGGACAGGCGCTGATTGGCGCTAGCGGGAGTGTGACCGCTGGCGGTAAGACTACGGAAGTGATTCTGCCGCATCGCGGCGTGCTGCGGGTCTGTGCTTCTACGACGGTAAAACTGACCTCCGATACAAGTGTGCCGGCGGGCGAGACGCCGGGGTTGATGATGGGACTGGATCGCGGGGCGCTGGAGGCGAGCTTTGCCACGGGGCAGAATGCCGATGTGCTGCAGACGCCGGATTTTCGGATTTTGATCAGTGGCCCGGGTGCTGCGGAGGTCAAGATTCGGCTGGGCGAGCATGGCGACACGTGCGTGGACAATGCGGGCGTGGGTGCGCCTTATGTGCTGGTGAGCAGCGTCTTTGAAGGCGGCGTGTATCGCATACAGGCCGGCGAACGAGTGATGTTTCAGCATGGCAGTGTGCATGAGGTGGTGACAGGCGAAAAGGAATCATGCGGCTGCCCGACTGCGACAAATCCGGACGCACAGCCTGGAGCGAATGAGTTTCCAGTGGCGGCGAGCGAAGGGCTTAGTGTAGCGCCGCCTCCGATTGCGATAGCGCCGCCTGCTGGGGCGCAGAGCAAGGCGCCTGATGCTGCGATTACGACGATGGAGCATAATGCTGCGACTGTTACGCCTGAGCAGCAGGAGAAGGTTGAGCAGCCTCAGGCTGCGCCAGCGCCCGCAGCGGCTCCGGATCAAGCTCCGGCAGCGCCGCAGAAGCCTGCACAGAAATCGCGGCCAAGGTTCTCTGCGCGGGTATGGAACTTCTTCCGGCGGCTCTTCGGCGCGGAGTAAGCGCTATTGCTGCGCAGCCTGCGCCTGCATTGCGGGCTGTTGCGGCGGGGCGCTGTTTGCAGGCGGCTTCGATGCATTTGCCGACACCCCGGCGCTGTGCGTTTCAGGTTGTTGCGGCAGGGCACTCCGCTGCTGGACACTCTGCTGCTGAACTACTGGCGCCGGGGTCGGAGCCTGTAGCGTGGGGGTTGGCTTGGCGAAGTAAAAATTCACGATGATGGTGAGGATTCCAGCCACTTCCGCCACTGTGGCCCCGCCAAGCCAGTTCATGAAGGTCTTATCCAGGTCGAGCACCTTGGCTCCCCAGAGAAAGATGATGGCGAGTGTGGTGGTGGTGGCCAGGACAAAGAGACTTGTCAACGTGATCGCAATGTAGACTCTGGGATCACTTATATGGTTGCTGTGCATAAACCATGCGCCATTCAGCGCAAGAATCAGCAGCACAGCAATAATCAAAGAATAGCCGACCCAATGCCAGCCGTTTACCGGCGTGGTCGTACCATTTGGATTCGGAGCAATCTCAATCTGACCATCGGGCATGACAGCCTCCTTCGTAATTGAAAGACTCGGGGAGCGCAGTTTTTCGCGTGGGATGGATGGTATAGCAATCGCGGGCGCATTGGAAGCAAAAGTTGCGCGAGATTGGAGTTTCCTATTCAGGCATGGAATGTCTGCTATTTTTTGCGTGGGAGTGCCAACTCCGCCCCTGCACAAGCACGTCTTCGATTTCCAGCAGCTGGCTGCCTTGCTCCCAGCGAAAACGCACGAGGCCTGCACGCGCTCCAACCCGAAGCACACCACGTCCGCCCACAAAACGCCCTGGGTTCATAGTTGCCATCTGCACCGCATCCCCCAGCGCAAAGCCGGTATTTGCCGCAACGAAAGCAATCGCGTCCCCAAGCGAAGCAGTCGCTCCAGCCAGATAGCCACTCCCGGCAATGTTGAGCCGCCCATCCGCATGTAGTTCCACTCGTCCGCCAACTGGCGTTTCATACGCACCGGGCGCAAGCCCAGCCACACTCACCAGGTCCGATACCAGAATGGAGCGATGCACCGTCTTCGCGCGCAACATGGCCGTGAGCGTATCTGCCGGCAGATGATGGCCGTCTGCAATGAAGGTGGCCGTCAGCCGATCCTCCGCCAACTGTGCCCAGATCAGGTTTGGATGGCGCGGCAAAAGACTGGCAACGCCATTGCCAAGATGCGTACAGAGCCGCGCGCCTGCCTCCGCTGCCACGCGAATCTGATCCGCGGTAGCGTTCGTGTGTCCCAGTGAGGTGTGAATCCCCTGTGCGGACAAAGCACGGATATACTCCGGCGCGCCTGCGTAGTGCGGCGAAAGCGTCACCATGCCCACAAGGTTGTCGCACGCCGCCTGCCAGCGCACAAACTCGGCAATCTCAGGCGGCCGCACCTCTGTGCGTGGATGCGCGCCGCGCGGCCCATCCTCGGGCGCAATATGCGGACCTTCCACATGCACGCAGGGAATCATCTGTTCGAGCAATGGCTCTGCACGGCGCGCCGCGGCGATGATGCGCAGCTTATGGATAATCTCTTCTTCTGAAGCCGTGATGAGCGTCGGCAGAAACGTGGTGACGCCAGTCGCAAGCAAGCCGCGCGCAAGGCGCTCGATAGCGTCAATCGTGAGATCGTTCGCATTCAAGTCGCAGCCGCGATAGCCGTTCACCTGCAGATCGATCAGCCCCGGCGCAAGCCATGCCGTTTCCTCATCCGGTCCTCGATCAATGGCCGCGATATGTCCATCGGCACAATGCACCATGAGCGATTGTCCGGTGCAGGGGTCGCGTCCAGTCAACGATTTATACATGACGAAATCGGTTTTCATTCCACTCAATCCCGCCAGCGGAGTCAGGGTCAAGATAGAGGCTGCATCGTGGATGTGTGCGCAGCGCCGACGCCGGGCATATAGGATCGATGGGCTCCAGAAGCGCCCTGCGAACAGCATTCCTCTTCATGGCGCCCGGCACAGTGCAGAAGATAGCGCGCCCCGCCAGAAGCCCCGGTATGGTGATCGTGAGCGCGCGAGTCGGCACATCGTCCAGTGTGCGAAAGCATTGATCGTCCACCTGCTGCTGACGGCACTGCGCATCCAGCAGCACAGCCTTCACCGTGAGCGGATCTTCAAACTTCGCAGGAGGATCGTTAAAAGCAAGATGCCCATTTGTCCCGATGCCGCAGCAGACAATATCAACAGGCGCAGCGTTGAGCTTCGCGGCGTAATTGTCGGCTGCCTCCGCGGCATCCATGCCGGGTTCAATCAAATGCACTGCAGTAAAAGGGAGATGATCGAAAATCGCGCGGCGCAGCCACAGGCCAAAGCGCTGCGGCGCATCCGCGGCCAGCCCCATGTATTCATCCATGTGAAAGGCCGTCACGCGCCTCCAGTCCACATCCTTCTCCGCGCGCAGAGCGGCCAGCATCTCACTCTGGCTCGGTGCGGCCGCAAACACCATGCGCACATGCGGCTGTCGCTCCAGGCACGCGCGGATCTCACACGCAATATCCGCGGCTGCGCGCACGCCCATCGCATCGCGGGATTCCGCGACATGAACAGCAAGCGCATCGAACTGGGACTCTTCCCGCTCCGTCATCTCATTCCACAAAAAAATTACAACAGCTTCACTGCCCCGATTTCGTTGCCTGCATCAACTGATAAAAGCGCTCGGGATGCCTAGCTAATGAAGCCGAATAAGCCGCTGCCTGCTTCCATTGAAAAATCATCTGGTCCTTTGGCCGAAGATAGGGCAGAAGCTCTGTCTTCGCCCTCGAAAGCGGAGATCTACCGTGGTCCCAATCCCTGCTCAATGCCTCCTCCAACATTTGATCATGGTCTGCAATGACCTTGATCAACAAATCCGCTTCATCTCGCGCCTGCGGCTTTTCGGCGCGATGTTCCAGAATTACCGCCTCACGCCAGAACATTCTTTCCAGATACTCAACGCTCAGCGCAAATGCCTGAAAATCACCGAGGTTTTTCATCACCAGCGGTTCCAACTCAACCAGCAGGCTGCGCAGCCGCGTAAAGGGATTCGGCTGCGGACTCCCATCCTTCAACAAGGCTGCAAGCTGTTCGTCGCTGCTCCACGGAACCGGCAGATGCAGCCCCATCCAGGAAGCTGTCTCCCGATCTTTTATAGAAGGTGCGGCAGCGTAGATGCTCTCAAACGCGTGGCCCCAGCTTTCATTCCATTCCGCGCCGTAGTGTTTCTCCACAAAGCGATGAAATCCCGACGTCTGCGCCGTTGCCGTTCCTTGCTGGAAGGCGACAGCGGCATAGGCAAATCCGTCCCAGATCGAGTTCTGAATGTACCGGCTTGGTACCCAGTTTGTCAGGATCACTCCCAGCGATCCCGGAGCATCTTCTTCAAGATAAGCCTGGGCATACGCGTCGATGTTTCGCAACTGCTCCACGCCAACACGCGCACCCCATTTGTAATTCACCAGCGCCGGCGCCCCAATGGCGCGAGAGCCGTTGGCAACCACCTTGAGCAGAGTCTCCCGCACTCGTGCCGAGCTGTTATCCGAGTAGTTCCAATCCATGATGAGAATGTTTTTGTTGAGCTGGCCAAGAACCTCCGGCTCTTTGTGCAGCACGACATCGCCCCACACAATCCATTCCTTCCCCAACGCCTGGGCGATGTGATTCAACGAATTCAGATATTCCGCCCATATCTGAGCCCGGGTCTTCGTCTGCAGCGCCTTGCGTGAAAGCGCCGAGCCGCCCCAGTTCACCTCATCGCAACCACCATGGAGATACTTCGATGGAAAGATCGAAGCCACTTCGCGATACAGCTTCTCAAAAAGCTGCAGCGTCTCCGGATGGACCGGAATGATGCCCGTGAATTCGGAGATGCCCTGCGGATCGTTATCCAGCAGATGCGCGTATGCCGGAGCACGCGTAATGTATCCCGTGTGGCCGAATGACTCAAGCTCCGGAATCAAATCCACGCCATGACTCTGCGCATACTCCGCCAGCCCTTTTAACTGCTCAGGCGTAAGCGCATCGGTGTGCGCTGCAAGATCGGGAACGGAGGCGAAGCGGATTGCGCTTCCCTGGTCGTCCGCCAGCCGGAACTGGAGCGCATTGAGCTCCCACTCTGCGCAGAACTCGATCACCCGCCGGTAGTACTCCACGGATTCCGGTAGGCGACCCGCGTCTACCATCAGTCCTCGCATCGCTCCGCGGCCCGTAGCCTTGCCTGTATCGGCAAACAGCCGCGCACCCACAGCCATGCTGGTTGTCGTCACACCAGCTCCGAAGAGAAATTCACGCCTGCTCCTGTTTCTCATCTCTGATTTCCAGCTCCTTTTCCGTGAATCGCAGGTTCTGGTGTAGTGTCTCACTCGCAGTCCCGATGCACTCCAACCGGTTCCGCTCTCGCTTCTGGCATACACTGCATTCAATGCAATGGACACGCATTCTCACCAGCCTCCTCTTGGGAGCAGCCGGAGCCTCCCTTTCTTTGACGCACTCGGCTTCAAGCTGCTGGTCAAAGCGCTTCTGCAACACCCTCTCGAACAACGCGCGGAAATGCGAAAAATGCGCCCGCCAGTGGAGCGCATACGGCGATCGCCGAAACCACAGGCCACCAAAGATATGGCACGATGCTTGCGCCAGATGCGCCCACAAGGACCGCAATCAATCCATTCGCAATATAGCCAAGTACCAGCCCTAAAAGAGCTCCCGGTATGGATTCGAGAAGCGTTTCCTGCAGCAGAAATTTAACAATATAGCTGTCGGAAGCGCCAAGAATGCGGAGGATTCCGAGATCTCGGCTTCTCGTCACCACGTCCACATACTTCATCAGCGCGGCAATGCCAAAGCCGATCCAGAACACAGTTGTCAGAAGAGTGGAAATCCAGTGTGCAATGAGCGCTCGTCCACCGCCGTCAGGCGTGACATGAGCGGTGCCAATCTGCGCCAGAAGAACACCAGTCTCAATCGCAACAACAAGCCCGGATTGCAGAATTCTCGCAGGGTTATCCTTCGCATTGGCGAGGATCAGCGGGTGGATCAATCGGCGGCTCGACATGAAAAGTGGCACAGAATCGAATCCAAATTATAGGGGAACCGGCATCGGATTTCACGAAAATGGGCAGCCCTCGCAGGCTGCCCATCTCATTTACGTCTCTGCTGTCCGCTCAGGCGTAAATCCCTCGTTGCCGAATCGTAAACGCCACCCGGTCAATCGCCAGCATGTACGCTGCAATGCGGTTGTTCACGTTATGCGATTCCGCATAACGCAGCACATCCTCAAAGCTAGCGCGCAGAATCGTCTCCAGTTCCTCATTCACCCTGGACTCCGGCCAGAAGTAGCCCTGCCGGTCCTGCACCCACTCAAAGTAGCTCGCCGTCACGCCGCCCGAGTTGGCCAGAATATCCGGCACCACAAAGATCCGCTTGTCGGCCAGAATCTCATCCGCCACCGCCGTCGTCGGCCCGTTCGCGCCTTCCACAAGAATCCGCGCCCGCAGTTGTTCCGCATTGCGGCTCGTAATCACGTTCTCCATCGCCGCCGGCACCAGAATCTCGCACTCCCGTGTAATCAGCTCATCGCTCGGCGTCGCCTCCGCGCCCTTGAAGCCCAGAGTCGTGCCGTTGCGGTACTTGAACTCCGTCAGTTGGTGAATGTCGATCCCGTTCGGGTTGTACAGGCCGCCATCCTTCTCCGCAATGCCGATGATCTTGTACCCATTCTCCATCAGCAGCCGTGCACCGTTCGATCCAACATTCCCGAATCCCTGCACAATCACGCGGCAACCCTCGCGCTGCATATTCAGGTAGCGCAGGCTCTCGTTGCAGGCCACCATCACGCCGCGACCCGTCGCCTCCGTGCGTCCGCGGCTGCCGCCCATACTGATCGGCTTGCCCGTCACCACGCTCGTCACTGTCTGCCGCATGTGCATTGAGTAGGTGTCCATGATCCACGCCATCGTCTGCTCATTCGTGTTCATGTCCGGCGCGGGCACATCTTTTTCGGGCCCAATAAAGTCGATAATCTCTGACGTGTACCGCCGCGTCATGCGCTCCAGCTCACCGCGGCTCATCTTCGATGGCTCGCAGATCACGCCGCCCTTTGCGCCGCCAAACGGAATGTTCACCACCGCGCACTTCCACGTCATCCAGCTAGCCAGCGCGCGAATCTCGTCCAGGGTTATATCCGGCGAATATCGAATACCGCCCTTGGCCGGCCCACGCGCCTGCGAGTGCTGCACGCGATAGCCCGTAAACATCTCAATCTTTCCGTTGTCCATCATCACCGGAAAGTGAACAATCACCTCGCGCGAAGGCGAACTCAGAACCTTCCAGATTCCTTCATCCAGGTTCAGCTTGCGCGCCGCAAATTCAAACCGTGCATTCTGCGCTTCCCAGGGATTGATCTCCCGATCCAGAGTCACGGTCGATGTTAGAGTCGCCATAATCCTTCTTCGAATCCTTTCGCCCGCCGCATCCTGCTGTCACAGCAAGGCTTGTTGGCCAGAACAGAAGCCTTTCTGCTCTCGCCGTTTCTGAAAACCCGCATAATTCGGGGCTTTGGGTGTTCTATTGAGTCAAATCGGCCCAAACCCTGCTGAGTCTAGTCCCCCAATATAGGTCAGTCAAGCCGCCAGTACCATTCCGGACACGGCCCACACGCAACAAAATATGGAACTATGGCATCCGAGTACGCCCCATGCTACGCTCAAAGCCATGAAGCAGTCGGGAATCCGGTCCGGCCCGCGGCTGGCTGCATGAGCGATAGATGGCTTGCATCCTGGAAAACAAGATGATTCAAGTTGAACTCAAACCCGAAATCGAAGCGCGGCTTGTCGCCGAGGCGCATGAGCACGGCATCGAGCCGTCCGTCTATGCCGGCAATGTCATCGAACATGCCTACCGCCAGCGCAGCGGTTACCGGAAGCCTGCGCGCACTCCGCAAGAGGCACGCGAATGGCTCGACTCTCGCGCGCAGTACTCCGCAAAAATCCCTCAGCTCCCCGAAGAAGCATTCAGCCGTGAAAGCTTCTATCAGGATCACGAGTAAATGCTTCTCGATAGCTGCCTGGTGATACCAATGTCCTGCTTCGCATTCCCAGCCGTACATATCCGCGCCATCAGGCCGTAGATGCTGCGCTCTCCAAACTGGCGATTCAAGGAACGACCCTTTATTACACGCACCAGAACATTGCCGAGTTCTGGAATGCAATAACGCGTCCGCGCGAGCGTAACGGATTTGGGTTGACCGTTCCGGACGCCGACCGTGAAGTCGCCTTGATCGAAGAGGGCATGGAACTGCTGCCGGATAGCGCAGCGGTCTATCGGGAGTGGAGAAGAATCGTGGTGCAATGCAATGTTTCCGGCGTGCATGTTCATGATGCCCGGCTTGCCGCTGCCATGTATGCCCACGGAATCACGCATATTCTCACATTCAATGGTCGCGATTTCGAGCGCTTCCATGGATTGACAGCCGTTGACCCCAGCACTGTTTAAGCAGTCGGTCTGAGAAAACTTGGGCCGTCGCACTGCTTTTGCCTTTTCAATCCACTGCCACCTGTAACCCGTCACCTGTAAACTGATCCTCGTGAAGCAAGCCAGCCTATCCGTCCAACCCTCCCGCAAGGAATTTGTCGCTCTCGCCAAAGAGCACACCCTCGTTCCCGTCTGCCGCAGGCTCGTCGCAGACCTCGAAACCCCCGTCTCCGCCTTCCTGCGCGCCGCCTGGCAACAGCCTGAGTGCTTCCTCCTCGAATCCGTCGAAGGCGGCGAGCAGGTAGGCCGCTACACCTTCATCGGCCTCTCGCCATACAAGCGCGTCGTCGCCCGCGGTCGCCAGATCACCATTACGGAAGGCAAACGCACCACCCACATCGAGGGCGACGTCTTCACCGTCCTCCGCGATGCCCTCAGTGGCCACAAACCCGCGCGCCTCAAAGACCTGCCGCCCTTCACCGCCGGAGCAGTCGGCTTCTTTGCGTATGACGCAGTCCGCCTCATCGAGCGCCTGCCCAATCAGGCCAAAGATGAGCTCGGCGTCCCCGACGCCTGCCTGCTCTTCTTCGATGAGGTCCTCGCCTTCGACCACGTTCGCAAAGAAATCTGGCTCGTCATCACCGCGGACGTGACTCTCACCAGCCCAGCCGACGCCTACGAAAAAGCCGTCAAGCGCCTCAAGCACCTCGAAAAGCGGCTCTCCGAGCCTTTACCCAAGTTGCGCGTCAATAAGTCGGCAGGCAAGCTAAAGATCAAGCACCGCACCCGCAAGCAGGACTTCCTCACCGCAGTCGAAAAGATCCGCGAATACATCGCCGCCGGAGACGTCTTCCAGACCGTCCTCTCGCAGCGCTTCGACATCGAGCCCGGTATCGACACATTTCAGGTCTACCGTGCACTCCGCACCGTCAACCCCAGTCCCTATCTGTACTTCCTGCGTTTCGCGCTGGAGGGAAACCAGGCGCTTGAGATCGCCGGTTCCTCACCGGAGCTATTGGTCAAGGTCAACAACGGCAAAATTGAGTACCGCCCCATCGCCGGCACGCGCCCTCGCGGAGCCACGGAAGAAGCCGACGACGCTCTCGCCCGCGAGATGATGGCCGACGAAAAGGAGCGCGCCGAGCACGTCATGCTCGTCGATCTTGGCCGCAACGACGTAGGCCGCGTCTCGGACTTCGGCTCCGTCAAGGTTGACAAGCTCATGTACGTCGAGCGCTACTCGCACGTCATGCACATTGTCAGCAAAATCGAAGGCAAACTCCGCTCTGGCCTCACCGCTGTCGACGCACTCCGCGCCTGTTTTCCAGCCGGCACACTCTCCGGCGCACCAAAGGTCCGAGCCATGGAAATCATCGAAGAGCTGGAGCCCGCCCGCCGCGGCGTCTACGGCGGCGCAGTCCTCTACGCAGATTTCTCCGGCAATCTCGATTCCTGCATCGCCATCCGCTCCCTCACCGTGAAAGACGGCAAGGGAACAGTTCAGGCCGGTGCCGGCATCGTAGCCGACTCCGTCCCCGAGTTGGAATACGAGGAGTCCATCAACAAATCCCAGGCCGTCATCCGCGCCATCGAACGCGCCCGCGAACTTTAATCATCACTGTCCGCTGCACCTGCTCACCTCACCCACCACCGATTTGTCATCCCATCGGTAAACCGAAAGACGCTGTCAAGAGCAGAGCAAGGCGTAGACCCTGGCGATGCCTACGCCGTCATCTTCGAGACCACCCCGCAGTCAGTTCTCCGTGCGCCCAACACCGTCCAGATAGCCGTGGCGGGAAATAACCCGAGTGGGGGCGGCTGCGTGCGCGACCTGAGCAGGTGTCCCGCTATTCCCTTCACCATCCCCGGCGGCAGCCTCCAGACGCATTCGCGCCCTTCAGGCTTGGGAACCTGCAGGTAGCTGGTCATTTCGTTGCGGGTGGAAATCAACTCATTGACGAGCGATTTGAGGTCTTTTTTGCGGGAATCTTCGGCTGGTGGTCTACCGAACAGCAACAGAACAGGCGCAGAGCAACTTCTTTGGTTTCAAGGAATTGTTCATGTCCTGGTGGGCGGTCAGGGATTCGAACCCCGGACCCCTTGCTTGTAAGTCGGAACAAGGGTTTTTCTCTCACCGCCTACCAATATCTCTAAATACTACAAATTCATGACATTACAGCCACTCCACCCCATACGCGACTTCTCTGAATATCACTCATTTTCTGCCTAGACTACCCGCAATTTCCACCGCAATAATTTGGCTTTAGCTATACCGTTTGTCGATTCCAAGCGCAAGCCGCCTTTCACCGATGAACGACGCGCCTTGGCCACCTTCATCACAAGTCCACCATGCATCCATTGGCCCCCGAAACAGGTCTTGTGGAAGTCTCCGTTTCGCAGTTCCGTTTTCCCAAACGGTGACACAAAGAGTCGGCTCCTGTTTTATACCGGCGCGGCCCGATAAAGCATCTTCCCATCGCTCCTCTTCACTTCGACCGTCATCGGTGCGGGCGTACAACACGGCCTCTTTTGGGAAAGTGTTATACCTCACCAGTGAAACAAGTGCGGCAAGCCGCGTATTTCGATATTCGGATGACCGGACCATCATGCCCTCCCCGACAAAGAATTTGGACTCGATCTGCGATGCATCGGCAATGCCGGTTTCCGTGTTGACTGGCATCGTGAAACCCAGGTTCCCGTACATGGAACCCAGCATGACGTGCGGCTCCATCAGGTTCACAGTCTCGGAAAACAGGACGATGGCGCAAAGCTGGTCGGAAAATTCGCCGCTGAACTTGCGCATCCCCGCTACGATGTGACTGCGAATTGGTGCATGCGGATCGAATTGGCCGAATGATCCCATCCCCTCGAATGGAGAATTCCGTATATCTTTCACCTCAAGGTAAATCTTTCCGTGCGTAGGGTGATCGATAACGTAATCGATGAGCTTGGTTGTGAAACTCAGTGGCGGCTCGTGATTGAACGGAATTTTCTCTTTATTCAGATACTCTTCGAATGCAAGTTCTCCCGGCGTCTTTTCGTTCACCGCGCATACCTCCTCGGCTTCTATCGTAGCGGCCCAGTCGGCAAGCACCTTGCGGATCGCGCTTTAACTTCAAGGGCGGTTGCGTAAGACGTTAGACTCCGGGGAGGGTGAAAGATAAGTCAACGGCTGGCACTGCTCCCATAAAAAAGACTGTAGCGGATTGGCGGGAGTGGCGCAGGGATATGTCAGATAGCGGGCAATGACAACAGAAAAAGAGATAAGGAATGTGGCTGCGATTCCAACTCGTAGTGTGACTTCTGCGTGTCCAGCAAGAGGTTGCGGGTGTTCTATCCCTGTATTTTCATGGGGTTGTCTTTAGCGCTGGCAAAATTGCGGGGGATTTTGCGGGTACTGAGCCGTATTTGTTGCGAATTCGAGCGGAGAGTGAACGGCCTTTGTAATCGTCTCGCTACACCAGCGCAGCGTATGCCTGCCGGCATAGGTACTTGGAATGATGGCCCTGCTGTTTCCTGCGGCTGGTGGTGAAGCTGCATGGTTCCAAGTGAACCATCTGATAGCTGCACCGCAGACGCGCACCATCCGTCTGGAAAGCTACACGTCTTCAGGAATTAGCCAATTGAATTTCAATCGCACCAGGGGGACCAAAAAGAGAGCCTACAGAGGGGTATATGCCCCCAATTTAGCCGGGTGGCGTGCGCCTTTCTTATATCCCGCTCTGTAGATTTTCCCCTAAAAGCGCCTGTAGATTTCCGCCCAAAAACGCCTTACAGGATGCTCAGGACGCGCCGCGGAGGATGTGGTGATGGTTTCCTCCTATGCCGGTTTTGGCGGCGCTGGCAGGGCGAGGGCCTCGGCTGCCATCCTTCGCCGCACCGCCTCCATAGCCTCAGCAGCACGGGCCTCCTGAATCTCTTTAGCCTGCGCAACTGCCCCCAGGAGTATTTCTACGCGGATCGTTGGCATGTCTCCCGTGAGGAGCAATGCTTTGTCGAGGAGCACGCCTGAGCTGATGCTCTTCTGTTGGAGGCTGGCTTTGGCAATGTCTCCTTCACTGATGGATTCGACAATTTGCCGCGCCTTGCTCCGGTAAATATCAGCCATCACGGCCTTCTCATCTTGGACTTGGCGCTGTATTTCGGGTTCCGCCAAGAATCGCTTGATGGTATGGGGAGAGCGACCTAGCCGCTGGCCGATGCGTTTCAGGCTCACCCCGTCCGCCGCCATAACTTTGATTCTCTCCTGCTCTTCAGTCGTGAGCGGTTCGCCCTTCAGTTCGTTATTCATTGGTTGGCCTTTCGTTTCCGGTGTTCCTGTTGAAAGCGTGCATTCTGAATCCTGTTAAACTTTTTCCGGCAAGGTTCGCATCGCTTGGCGCGGTTGCTGCCCGGCTGGAATGGCTGAGAGCAATTCGTACACATCTTCATTAGCGGGCGGCGCGGAGCAGGCGCAACCTCTGGCGAAACCAACGTGCCCCGCTGCGAGCACCAGCCACACCAGGGCGCTTCTGGCGAGCAGGCAACCTCGACCTGTATCAGGGGACATAACCTCACGCTCCGAACCATGCCCGCAGATTCCTGAATAGGATTTTTTCTTCACCGGAATCTCGCGCCCACAGATCGTTGCGAAGGTTCTCGGAAATCACCGCGCTCTGTCCGCCCGGTAAAGTGGGAAGCAATGCGGCGATTTTCAGAACCCCTTCCCAGGCGGAATCCATAGCCTCTACCAATTCCCTCTGATCCTCAAGCAGAACCGCCCGCAGGCCGGGGAACCACTCTTTGAAGATGCGGCGGCCGATGGTTCGCTTCTCGTCCTGTATAGCTTCGAGACGGGCGGCAATGGCGCCCCGCCGCTTCTCCATCACCGATGGTGCGGCCTCCGCGCGTTGTTGCTCTGCGTACCGCGCCTCAGCCTCCTTGCATTTGCCTGCCAGAAGCAGCGCGTCGGCCTCGCGCTGGGCCTCGCGCGCTTGTGCGGGGATCACGAGCCTCAAGTCCTCGGCGGCTTTCAGGAGTCCCTGAGATTCGTTTTCCAGGTTGGCGCACTCGCTCTCCAACCCGGAGACTGCGGCGTCGTAGGTTGCGCTAAACTGCTCAAGCCGTGCGCTGACGAGTTCAATTGGTTTCTGTGTGTGCATCGTGTTCTCCTCGTGAATTTGTGCCGATTACGACACCGGACGACTTTTGAATTCTTGAAATCTCATCTTGCAGGTGATTGAAGCCTTCCACATCCCCCGCCCGCAGGAATCCAGCGGCTTTCTTCCGCAGTTCGTAAATCGCGGTTTCGGTTTCGCATTCGTTCATGAGCTTACTTCCTCCGCTTTTCTGGCCTGAGAGAGTTCAAAAATGGCACGACATTCTTGCTGAAAAAGACTTTGGGATTCTTCGATGCGGCAAAACCCAAACCCAATTCCTCGAATTGCTTCAACACTGGCGCGGGCATCAGTGAGGCACCTTGCGCCGTTCCGATGCTCCAAAACAAGGACTTCGCGGCTTCTTCTGGCGAGCTGGAAAGAGCATCTTCGACTTTCGCCCGGACGTGTTTACCAAAGTCGCGAACGTGAATCTTCTCGGTAGCTTCCTTCCCATCCTTGGTGCGCTGCGGAATCTCGATGGCCTCGGGCAGATCGAGCTTCGAAAAGTCATAGCCTGTCGAACTGGACGCCGGAGCAGAGCTTATGTTGCTGTTACTCGATTGCGGCGCTCGCTGTTCCTTCGCTGCCGGAAGATTTAACTTGGAAAGATCGTAACTGCTCATAAATGGCCTCGCTTTCGTTGTTGTGTTTAGTTAATCGATCCGCCCAAATCCACTGCGAAAAATGTTCGCTCCATCGGACCTGCGCGAAGCCGTTACGCACAGAAACCACCATGCCGACAATGGCGGGAATGTCCTGCCGCGCTACACGGTCGCCCGGCCTCATAGCGCCCACCTTCCTCCGACAACCAGCCGACGCCATATATCGGCTACCACGTCAGCGGGAAACCGGCTGGTGACGAAAGCCGAAAGCTCCGCAAATTCCTCCGCCGTCATCTTCCCCTTGCGCCAGTTGCAGCTTTGGCAGCACGCGCGCAGATTCCCGATGGTGAACATCCCGCCACGGGATACCGGCACGGCATGATCGACGGCCAGCTTAGAAAGCGTCAGCCGCCCGGAGCAATAACAGCACTCCCCGGCCACCAGCGCGGCCTCTACTAGCTCGCGGAGCGCGTCCAGGGTATATTCCACCGGCAAGCTCAACTCACCAGCGCGGCGAACCTGGGCTGCGTAGACGTTCCGGGTTTTCGACATGAACGCGGATTGCCGGAACTTCGAGCGCATCGCCTTGCGCTCCTCAACCTGAATCCGCCGGACTGCCGTTTTCGTCATGCGCTCTGTCACATCACCCTCCGCGCTGTGCTCTCTTCGATTCCCGACAACTCACACGACTGACAGGTGTATGTGCCATCGGTTTCCCGGAACAGGTAATAGCTACAGCACGCCGTGCAGTGCGGGAGTGCAGAGACGAGCTTTCCAGACGGTGAACGCCAGCGCCAATCGGTTGCTGCTTTCGCCATTTTTGCGGAATCGCCAACCCAACCGCCCCGCTGCTTAAGGATTTCCAGCACGGCGGCCTTGTTCTGCCGGACAGCATCAACCAGATTCAAATCCCGGTGGCCCGGCGGAAGCTCAAGCCGCACCCGGTCCGGCGGGACAGCCAGAAGCCATCCGCCCCGCTCAATGATCCGATTCACAACTTCGGCAGCACTCGATGGTTTTGAGAGAGTATCGAGATTCATATTTCCCACCCCTCGTCGTCCTCGTCTGGTGCGACATTGCACCGATTCGTCGTGCCGTCCGGCTTGTCTGTAGAAACTATTTCGCTCCCAAGATGCTCAACTTTTTCCAAGGTGCTCACACAATTTCTTTGAGCATCTTGGGGGAAATCGTGAGCACCTTGGGGAAGCTGCCACATCCACGGCCCTTTCACGTCAGGGTGGGATGACTTAACTTTCAGCTCTTTTTTGGCGCGGCGGAGGGTGGCTTTCCCGATCCCCTCGTCATCCGCCAAGTCCTGAATCTCTTTCTGTGTTCGTGCGCCTGGGCCGAGTACGCCGCTCAGCCATTCACAAGCCTGAGCCAGTTTGCCGTTATCTGGACCGGCTGGTGCGGCAAGCAAATCCGCCGCCGTAATCTGGCTGTCCCCTGTCCATTCAAAGTTTCCCTCGCCGTCAATGGAGTAGCCGAGCGCGCGCCCGATGCGCCCCACGTTGGACTTGATATGAACGATTGCCCGCGCGTCGTCATCATCGGGAAGCGAGCCGGCCAGAATTTCCGAACGAACG
>NZ_JBEKYX010000049.1:0-57270 GCF_049510455.1 Occallatibacter sp.
AGAACTGCTCTTTTCCCTCGTCCCTAGTCCTTCGTCATTACCAAAGTCCACCACCCTTTCGTAACCCCACCTCCTCCAGAAACTTTGCATGCAATTAACCCCATTTATGCTTTACTCAGAATTAGCAGAAGAAAGAGCCACGGCCCGAATCCCAAAAAGAATTCGGGCCGTAGCTCATTCAAGGCAGCCCAGAAATTTTTTTTTCGAGGGTGTCCCCTCAAAAGTAACCGCTCATGATAATCAATTAGTAAACACCGTAAATCAGCGGTAAATTACACAAAAACAATCAGATAGCGGCATAATTCTTCACCTCTCGAAAAACAGCCTGACCGGGAAAACAAAAAGCGAAAGTCGTTCCAGAAAATCCTCGACTGCTGCAACCCCAGGCCGCAACATTCGAGCATCTCTCCCGAAGGTATAAAGTTCGGGTGCTCCACCCTCGCCGCGTATTTGCTTTTGCGCCAGGGGTCGCTCTACAGCAAGAGGAGAAATGCTCTAAGCCTGCTCAGCAGCACTGAAGCTAAAGGCAAAACATAACGAAAGAGATTGTTCTTAAAAAAATTTGAGAAAAGCGATTTTTCTCTTGCGTACCCCCAAAGTAATACATTACTTTTGCTCTCAACAATCATTTACCTGTATCCAGAGAGGGCTTTGAGGGCTTAGGGGGATCCGTGCGCCGAAAAACGGCGGACAGGCGGTTACCTTCGAGAACTCAGGGCAGGGCTTGCTACGCCCGCGCTTCGGTTGCAATCGAGAGATTGGCGCAGAGGCGGAGGGACGGGTCTGCCTGATTGATGGTGTAGAAGTGCAGGCCGGGCGCACCGTTTTTGAGCAGCGTTTCGCACAGGCGGCTAACGACGGCGAGGCCGAAGTCAAGCAGGGCCGGCTTATCGTCCTGCAGGGCTTCGAGGCGCAGTTTGATCCAGCGGGGCAGATCGGCGCCGCAGCCAGCGGTAAAGCGAACGATGTTGGCAAAGCCAGTGATCGGCATGATTCCGGGAGTAATGGGAATAGTGATGCCGGCCTTCTGGCAGCGTTCCACGAAATCAATATAAGAGTCAGCGTTGTAGAAAAGCTGCGTGATGGCTCCGTCAGCGCCAGCGTCTACTTTGCGGCGAAAGTTGTCGAAATCGGCGTCGGCGTTCGGGGCCTGCGGGTGCATCTCCGGATAAGCGGCCACTTCAATCTTGAAGTGATCCCCGTGCTGCTCGCGGATGAAGGCGACAAGCTCGTTGGCGTAGTGGAACTCGCCGGGAGCGGCGGAGCTGTAAGCGGTGGCTGGCAAATCGCCGCGCAGGGCCACGATGCGCTTGACGCCGGCTTCGCGGTAGCGATCAAGGAGTACGCCGATCTTCGCTTTAGTAGAGCCTATGCAGGTGAGGTGCGGCGCGGCCTCAATGCCGCAGGAACGCACCACGGTCAGCAAAGTCTCGTAAGTGCCGTCCTGGTCCGAGCCGCCTGCTCCGTGCGTGACGGAGAAGTAGAGCGGTTTGGCATCCGCCAGTTGGCAAGCGACATCGGGCAGCTTGGCCGCTGCCTCAGGAGTGCGCGGTGGGAAAAGCTCAAACGAGATGGGGCATGGCGTGGTCATGAATAACCCTCAGCCTTCAGCTTTCAGCTTTCAGCCTCCGTTCGAACTTACGCCCGAAACTGATAGCTGAAAGCTGACTACTGAGAGCTGTTTCTTAGTAGCGATAGTGATCCGGCTTGTAAGGGCCTTCAACCGGCACGCCGATGTAGTCGGCCTGCGCCTTGCTGAGTTTCGTCAGCTTGACGCCGATCTTCTCAAGGTGCAGGCGGGCCACTTCCTCGTCGAGCTTCTTGGGCAGTACGTAGACGCCGACCTTGTAGACATCCTTGTTCTTCCACAGGTCGAGCTGCGCCAGCGTCTGGTTGGCAAAGCTGTTCGACATGACGAAGCTGGGATGGCCGGTGGCGCAGCCGAGGTTGACGAGGCGGCCTTCCGCGAGGACGAATATCTCATGACCGTCGGGGAAGGTGTACTTATCCACCTGCGGCTTGATGTTGAGCTTCTTCACGGCCTTGTCGCCGTTGAGGCGGTCCATCTGGATCTCGTTGTCAAAGTGGCCGATGTTGCAGACGATGGCCTGATCCTTCATCTTCTGCATGTGCTCGTAGGTGATGATGTCCACGTTGCCGGTGGTGGTGACGTAGATGTCGCCGCGGCCGAGGGTGTCCTCAAGCGTGGTGACTTCAAAGCCTTCCATGGCGGCCTGCAGCGCGTTGATGGGGTCGATCTCGGTGACGATGACGCGGGCGCCCATGCCGCGCAGCGAGTGCGCGCAGCCCTTGCCTACGTCGCCGTAGCCGGCGATGACAGCAACCTTGCCGGCGACCATGACGTCTGTCGCGCGTTTGATGCCGTCGGCCAGAGACTCGCGGCAGCCGTAGAGGTTGTCGAACTTGGACTTGGTGACGGAGTCATTGACGTTGATGGCGGGAATGAGCAGTTTGCCCTTTTCCAGCATTTGATAGAGGCGATGCACGCCGGTTGTGGTCTCTTCAGAAACGCCGCGCCACGCCTTGACGACGTTATGCCAGTGTTTTGGATTTTCAGCATGAACCCGCTTCAGCAGATCCTTGATGACCTGCTCTTCGTGGTTACTGGAAGCCGTGTTGACCCAGCCGTCGCCGTCTTCCAGCTCGTAGCCCTTGTGGATGAGTAGCGTCACATCGCCGCCGTCATCGACAACGAGTTCCGGGCCAAGGCCGCTCTTTCCGTCTTTGCCCTTATGGTTGAGCGCCTGCCAGGTGCATTCCCAGTAGTCTTCAAGCGTCTCGCCCTTCCAGGCGTAGACCGGAACGCCGGATACAGCAATGGCTGCGGCGGCGTGATCCTGCGTGGAGAAGATGTTGCAGCTTGCCCAGCGAACTTCCGCGCCAAGGCTCACGAGCGTCTCAATGAGCACGGCGGTCTGAATGGTCATGTGGAGCGAGCCGGTGATGCGGACGCCGGCGAGCGGCTTCTCCGCCGCGTACTTGTTGCGAATCGCCATGAGGCCCGGCATCTCGTGCTCGGCGATGTCAATCTCTTTGCGGCCCCAGTCGGCCAGGCTCAGGTCAGCCACTTTGTAATCGGTCGCAGTAATTTCCAGCGTTGTCGCCATAAAGAACCCTCTCTCTCACGTCTGATCGAATGCTTCTATCGACGTATCGTGATATGTTGATATGTATCAGGACTTGATTCGATTCGTCAAGGGCGGCTTTCGTAAATTTCTATGGCGTCAACACCGTCAATCGTAAAAATCCTGCGCGCCGCAGCGGACCCTAACCGGTTGCGAATTCTGCTGCTGCTGAAAGCAGAAGAGTTATCTGTGGCGGAGCTGCAGGAGATTCTGACTATGGGCCAAAGCACGATTTCGACGCATCTGGCGCAACTGAAGCAGGCGGGGCTGGTGGAGGATCGGCGAACGGGCAAGAGCAGTTTTTACCGGCTAACCACTGCGAACGGAAATGGCTTGCTGGCGGAGATTCTTACCGAGGCTGCTCGTGAAGCAAAAGAAACCGCTACGGATCAGGCTGCGATGCGGCGGGTGGTTAAGAAGCGGCAGGATCGGATGCGGAGCTTCTTTGACAGCGTTGCCGGGCGGCTGGGACGGGACTACGTTCCCGGAAAAAGCTGGAAGAGCGTAGCTGAGGCGCTGCTGCGGCTGATGCCGTCGATGACGATTGCCGATCTCGGCGCGGGCGACGGGAGCTTCGCTCTTTTACTCTCTGGACGCGCATCACGGGTGATCGCAATCGATTCCAGCGAGAAGATGCTGGAGGTGGGCCGCGAGCAGGCTACCCGCGCGGGGATTGAAAATATCGAGTTCCGGCTGGGCGATATGGAAGAGCTGCCGATGGAGTCAGGATCGGTGGACCTGGCGTTTTTCTCGCAGTCTCTGCATCATGCGCTGCATCCGGCGCTGGCGCTGAAGGAAGCGGCGCGAGTTATTGCTCCTGACGGGCGTGTGGCTGTGCTGGACCTGGTGAAACATCGGTTTGAAGAGGCGCGTGAGCTGTATGCGGACGAGTGGCTGGGCTTTGGCGAGGCGGAACTGGAAGAGATGCTGCTTAAGGCTGGCTTTGTGGATGTGGAAGTGACTGTAGTCGATAAGCATCCGGAGGCGCCGCAGTTTCAGACGCTGCTGGGTATTGGCGTTAGGGGCGATTGAAACGCGCATAGAGCCTGCTTGAACCACGGGTGGGATACCATACATCTAAATAACTGAAGCGCATTTTATGGCTCTGGCGACACAATCCGGTGCGGCAACAAAATCGTCTGGTCTCACGGGGGCACAGCGCACTGCAATACTCAAGGCGCTTGCCGATCCGCGGCGCTTTGAGGTGCTGGAACGCATTGCGCGCTCAAGCTGCGCGGTCACCTGTTCACAGACGCTGGCGGATTTGCCGATTGCCGCGGCTACGCTTTCACATCATTTGAAAGAGCTGGAAGCTGCGGGGCTGATCCATGTACGGCGCGAGGGGAAATACCATTTGCTCAGCGTGCAGCCGGGCGTGCTGGAGGCTATGGCTGAGACTCTGCAGGCGCTCAGCGCCGCGTGTCCGAATGCCGGCCCCAACGCCGCGCGCAAAAACAAAAAATAAATTTCCACAACTGAGCTTGAATCCTTTTACCGCCATCCTTAATCAATTCGATAGTTGTCGAAATGTCGAACCGATGACGGCCCGGCGTTCCTGACAGAAGGAGACAAGAAAATGGCAACTCTTACAGGTAAAGTGGCGCTGGTAACCGGCGCATCGAAGGGCATCGGAGCAGGCATTGCGAAAGAGCTTGCAAGCCGTGGAGCCGTTGTGGCTGTCAACTACGCGAGCGATAAAGCCGGCGCAGAAAAAGTGGTGAGCGAGATCAAGGCCAATGGCGGCAAGGCGATTGCGGTGCATGCCAACGTGGCAGAGCCTGCAACAATTGGGCCGCTGGTGGATACGGTCGTCAAGGAACTGGGACCGATCGACGTGCTGGTGAACAATGCGGGCGTTTATGAGTTTGGCCCGCTTGAGGCGATTACGCCGGAGCACTTCCACAAGCAGTTCAACGTGAATGTTCTTGGCCTGTTGCTGACGACACAGGCGGCGGTGAAGCAATTCAATCCGGCCGGCGGCAGCATTGTGAACGTCAGCTCGGTGGTGGTGGACGGCGTTCCCGGAGCCTCTGTTTACAGCGCGACCAAAGGCGCGGTGGATACGATTACGGCGGCGCTGGCCAAGGAGCTTGGCTCGAAGAAGATTCGCGTGAACTCCATAAACCCCGGCATCATTGAAACCGAAGGCACACATGCAGCGGGCTTCATCGGCAGCGACTTCGAAAAGGAAGCCGTGAAACGGACTCCGCTTGGCCGCATAGGCCAGCCTAAGGATATTGCGACGGCGACAGCGTTCCTGGCATCAGAAGACTCAGCATGGATCAATGGACAGTCAATTTACGCCGCAGGCGGATTCACTCTGTAACCTGCGCAATCACAGGAACGTCATAACCGAAGGAGAATGACAATGACATTTGCATTCCTTCCCGAAATTGCGGCGGCAGCGGTAGCGCTGTTCGCCGCAAGAGCCGGCGACAAGCTCCGCATTCCATTTTCAAAGCGCAATTCCTGCGCGGATGCGGAGCGTAAAGCCGTGGTGTGGAGCTATAACCCCTCGAATAACAGCAGCGGACTGGATGCGTGGCAGCCTGTGACGCGCACGGGAAACTGCGCTTAACTTTTTCTTTCTTAGCTTCTTCTTTCTTTCTCAGCGTCGAGCAGCTTCCGCTTACGCTCGACGCCCCAACGATACCCAGTAAGTGAACCGCTGACGCCCACGACGCGGTGGCATGGCACCAGCACTGAGACTCGATTGAGTGCGCAGGCGCGGGCCACGGCGCGTGTGGAGTTGGGCATGCCGAGCTCGCGGGCCAGTTGCGAGTAAGTGCGGGTTTGGCCACGCGGAATCTGGCGGAGAGCGTTCCAGACGCGAAGCTGGAAGACGGTTCCTCTCAAATCTATGCTCGTCAAATTCGCTTCCTGCGAATTTGGCGCTTCGGCGCTGCGAAGGCTGTGGCTCAGGTCGGAGCCTTCATGGACGCTGGCGAGTGCCGCATCAATCAGCGTTGAAAGGGATGCGTCGCGGCGCAGATCCGCGAGGGGAAACTCCTCGCGGAGGGTGGTTTCCGCTGCCGCTTTTGTGCCGTCGAGGGCGAGCCAGCAGAGGCCGCGGTCCGTGGCTCCGACAATCATCCATCCGAATGGCGTAGAGGCTGTGGCGAAGCCGATGCGCTCGCCTTTGCCGCCTTGTGCGAAGCGGGCGGGTGTCATGCCGAGCTGCGCGGCCTCATGGGCACGGCTGGGCGAGCTGAACCCGGCGTTGTAGACGGCGTCTGTCACGGAGTTTCCTTCCTTGAGCGCGGCACGGAAGCGGGCTGCGCGAAGAGCGCGCTGGTAGGCGAGCGGGCTAACGCTGAATTCGCGTTTGAAATTCCGCTGCACGGTGAATGGGCTGAGGCCGGAGATGCGGGCCAGCTCGGCGAGCGGGACGGCGCGGTCGAGGTTGCGCTCGATGTGTTCGCGGACCCTGTCCAAAGGATCGCGCTCCGTTGGAGTGCAGCGCTGGCAGGGGCGGAACCCGGCAGAGCTGGCTTCGGCGGCGGTGCCGAAGAAGCGCACGTTTTCACGGCGTGGCGGACGGCTGCCGCAGCCGATGCGACAGAAGACACCGGTGGTGAGGACGGCGTAGAGGAAACCGGCGGTCTTGTCGCGGCTGATCAGCTTTTCCCAGGCTGAGTCTGGATTGATCTGGAGCTGCGGTGCGAGTTGTGCGGTTGCGGTCATGGAAGCATCATGGCTCGGATAGTGGAGAAGTACACTCCGATTCTTGCGCGCAATTCCGACGGTAGCAGTTTACGAGTGGCGTGATGGGCTGCGGATGGACTTTCGCTTTTTGTTTTCCCTGTGAAGGGCGTTTTGAAGGGATGGGTATATTTTGATGTATCTTGTTTATTTTATTGACTTTAATGACGATTTATTGTGTATACTTATTTGACAATAGAAATGGTTACTTTGACGGAGACACCCCCGAAAAAAAATTCGGGGTCTGCCGAAAAAGCTGAAACAGACAGGCCCGGGGCTGATGGGCCGGGCCTTTGTTTCTGCTTATTTTGAGTAAAGCACAAAAGGGGTTAATTGCATGCAAAGTTTCTGGAGGGGCTGAGGGTACGAAAGGGTATTGGACTTTAGTAACAAGGAGAGTTGTGATACCAGCCAGGACAAAAGCAGCGGGTTGGCGCTACGCGTAGCGGGTTAGCGAGTTAGCGGAAAGGCAAAACAGCCTTCGGCTTCCAACGTCAGTAAGAACAGCACCGCCTAAGGAAGGTCTGATTAAGTCCGTGAAGCATACCTCAGCGGCTAAAGCCGCATTGATTTTGCTGCATTTATGTCACGGCTGAAGCCGTGACCTACCGTTCGTGCCACTTAATCAGAGTTACTCCTCCGCAACTTTGATGGCCTGCTCAAGCTCCTGTTCTGAGATATTGCCAGCCGTGTCGTAGGTTGTTGCATTTCGTTTCTTCGAGAAGACTTTCAGCTTCTGAACCAGTTTTGGATCGCTTTTGAGAGTAAGTTCCAGGGACTCGATAATCTTTTGATGGTGCCCTGTTTGTACCCTGGTCCGGTAGCCGCTTGCCCGCAAAGCAACATTCGCAGACGTGAGTGCCGCGCTGAATGCTGCCTGAAACCGGAGGTCTTCGGAGATGGCTTCCACCTTCGAGTCTTTGAGAGCGCGAGTGACGATTCCCACCAAGTCTCTAATCTCGGCTGGACTGGATTCTTCGGCCTTGAGCCAACCGTATTCAACCCATTTTTCCAAGCTCATCTTCATCTCCGATCAAAAGCATCTTCTCGCCGCGCAATACCGAGGTCAAGAAGTGATTTCCGTCTTTCACCCTGGCTTTGAATTCTTTCAGGGAGTAGACCGTTGGGTTAATGGGCCGTGCAATGGCATTTTCTACAGGAGCCAATGGAGTGAGCACGTCATCCAGAGTTACATTCCCCACAATCATCAAATCGACATCGCTTCCCGCATCCTCGTCTCCTCGCGCAATCGACCCGTAGACGAATGCAAACGTGATTTGCGGAGCAAGGAGGGCAAGAGCGGAATGAAGCTGATGAAAGATACCCGATGTCTTAGCGATCAGCGAACGAAGTTCTGCAAATGCCGGGTGGTGGATATTTGCCTGATAGAAGACCTGTCGCCCTATCGTTGTCCGATTGAGCAATCCTACTTTCGACAAGGTTTCCAGTTCTCGCTGCACGCTGCCGACGCTTGTTCCGATTTCCCTTGCTATCTGACGAACAAAGAAAGTCTGATCGGGCATGCCATAAAGCAACGCCAGGACACGGCCTCGTGTCTGCCCAAACAGTAAATCGCCCAGCGATTTCGAGTTCGTTCTCATAACGAGAACAATTGTACTCAATATGAGAACGATTGGCTATAGAAGTTTGAGGTGGGACCCGCGTCTCTATTCCAGCATGCGCGCTTTGAGCACGGCTTCGGCGCGGGTGAGGTCTTCTTCAGTGTCTACGCCGATGGTGTCGGCTGGGGCGGGGGCTACGTAGATGTCGATGCCGTTTTCGAGGAGGCGAAGTTGTTCGAGGCGCTCTACCGTTTCAAGCCATCCGGGTGGGAGGGCGGCGAATTGCTCCAGCGCGGTCTTGCGATAGGCGTAGATGCCGAGGTGCTTGCGGTAGCCGGCGAATCCGTAGGCGTCGCGGTCAAAGGGGATGGTGGCGCGCGAGAAATAGAGTGCGCGGCCGTTGCTGGCGGTGACGACTTTGACCGCGTTGGAGTTGGCGATGTCTTCCGCTGGGCAGCGGACGGCGAAGGTGCCGACCTGGACTTCAGGCCGGTTGAAGAGATCGATCAATGGGGCGAAGAAATCGGGTGTCAGGGTGGGTTCGTCGCCCTGGATGTTGACGTAGATGCCAGCGTCAATACGGGAGGCTACTTCCCTCACCCGGTCCGATCCGCTGGCGCATGCTGGAGAGGTCATTTCAAAGGGAATGCCGCGCTCGCGGCAGGCGGCGGCAACTTCTTCGGAGTCCGTGGCGACGAGAACGGGGTCCATGAGGCCGCTTTCGAGTGCGGCGCGCCAGACCCACTCCACCATTGGTTTGCCAGCGATGGGACGGAGAACTTTGCGCGCGAGGCGCGTGGAGCCGAGGCGCGCGGGAATGACCCCAACGATGCGAAGTGGAGATGCCATGACTGTCTGAGTTTATAAGGTGGAAATGAGGGTCTAAAAATTAAATTCCCCTCCGGCTCATCTTTCGAACCGGAGGGGAATGTTTTTAATTTATCGGGGGAGGGCTTGCTATACAAACTGTGATGCCTGGCCGTTTGGGTAAGTTGTCTCGAAGTGCAACATTGTGCAGGGAGGCCCCTGAAACGTCCGCATTGGTGATGCAAGCGGCTGCGAGCAGGGGCTAAAGCCCAAAGTTTCTTGGACTTGTGCGGCACAACTCAAGTTGCGCCCTGTTACAAAGCAGTTCAGGCGAAGGTTGCGCTCATATTCCAGCCTGTTTGACCATGAACCGATGCACCCGTAGAATCGATACCTGGGCTTCTGTTCTGAGGCCCGTTCTGCCTGGCGGAGTAGCTCAGATGGTTAGAGCGTGGGATTCATAACCCCAAGGTCGACGGTTCGATCCCGTCCTCCGCCACCAAGACTGCGTTTCCCCTGGTCCCATCCATTCCATAAATCCCTCTCGTCAAACAATCGAAGTTTGTGGAGACAGGCAGGCCGTATCAATCAGGGATTTATATGCATCACTCCCTGGATGTCTTTGGGCGCAAAACTGCGCTTCTGGAGATGCCTTGAGCATGGGGTCTTGTTTTTCAGCGGGTTAGCCGCGCTTCGCGCGATAGCGAGTTAGCAAGTTGGCGGAGAGAAAAACGAAGAGGGGAATTCGATCTGTAATTCCCAAAAAATCAGCCGACGTGTGTGCAGCACGGGTGGAAACAACGAGTTCTAGTGGATGGCGAGGTTGCGGCGGTAGGCGTTGAGTCGCCGCAGGGGGCCGAATTCGGGGTCGGCGGACTTCCAGGTCTCGGCTACGATCTCATACGCGCGTGCTGCTTCGGCGGAGTTGCCACTGAGCTGCCATGCGCGCCCCATCGCGAGTTCCGACAGGGGCAAGTAGGGTGAGGTGGGAAGGCTGACGCGTTGGGCAAGGACTCGCTTGAACTCGCCAATGGCCTCGCTCCACCGCTTCTGCTGTAGATAGGCCAAGCCTCGATAGTAGGCAGGCGCATATTCCATATCGCTGCAGAAATCGTACGGGCGGGCGCGCTCGAGTTCACGGACCGCGGCAGCGCCGTTGCCCAGTTGCATCCACGCGGCGGCGCGAGTGGAGGACAGAACGGCATCGTTAAGAATGGTATCGGCCGGAGCCTCGGCGGCAACTTTGGCGCTGAGGGCGCGGGTTTCCGACTCATCGCCGGAGCGGGCGAGGGCCAGCGCCGCTGCGGCCTGGACGTGGGGGCTGTTCGGAAATGCCTGGAGGGAGGCGCGGGCGCGCTGCCTGGCAACTTCGGGGAGGTCGAGATCGGCTTCGAGGCCGGCCTGGTCGAGGCTGATCTCGGTCGCAAACTCATTGAGGTTATTTCGTCTTGCGCTCTCTTCAGCGAGGTTGAAGAGCCGGTTCGCCTCTTTCATCTGTCCGCGATAGAGAGAGATCCAGGCGGCGTTGGCCAGGATCTGGCTCTCGGCGGGATCGCCCTTCGCCTTCTCAAGCTCCGCGCGCATGGCGTTGGCGTCGTTGTGTACGAAGTCATTCTGGAAACAGGCTACGCGGAAGCTGAGGGAGTCAGTTCTTCCGGGGATCCTGCTGTTGCAAAGCCGGGCGACGGCGGCGTAGTTGCCGGTGCGAAGCTCTGCCCGCACAAGATTGGTGTAGGCATAGTCCCAGTTGGGGTTGAGCCGGACGGCTGCCTGTATTTGCTCGAGCGCCTTTGCGAAGTCGCCTAGACGGTCGTACATGTCGCCGAGGTTGTTGGCGGCGATGGGGTCGCGCGGGTACATCTCTCGCCACAACTTCAGGGCATTGGTGGCCAGGGCAATCTCGCCGGTGGTGGTGAAGTAATGCGAGGAGATGTAGAAGCGCTGGCGTTCGGTGGTGCGGTCGCGGAGTTCAAAGGCGTTGCGATAGGACTGTTCCGATGCGGTGTACTCTTCGAGATCGGTATAAACGGCGCCGAGGCGAGCGTAGGCGAGCGCGAAGTGGGGGTCGAGGGCGACGGCGAGCTTGTAATCCTCAATCGAGGCGGAATCCATGCCGGCCAGGTGTTTGCGTTCGCCCTGGGTGAAGGCTTTGAGGGCGCCGAGGGAGCCGGTCATCGCCTGACTGACCGGAACACTAAATTTCTGCACCGAAGCGCGTGGTTCGCCGAGGGTGAGCCGCATCTGTTCCGCGGCGGAATCGAGCGCGGCGAGGATCTCGGGCTCGGCGCGGACGGCAAGGGACTGGGAGGCGATCAGGCGACCGTCCGGACAGCGCCAGGCGCTCAGCTTGAACTGGTATCCCGATTTCGTGGAGAGGATCTCGCCGCCGACGACTTCGCTGGCATGGATGTCGGCGCAGGCCTTGAGCTCAGCGGGCAGGGATGTCGCGTCCGCGTCGCGGGCAAGCCGGCGAAAGCTCTCTTCCGCGCCGAGATTGAGATAGGGAGACTCTTCCATCTTGGTCTGAAGCGCGGGCGCGAGGACTCCATCGAGGTCAGACTGGCCGGTAGAGTTCTTGACACCGCCTACGACGATCAGGGAAGAGACGGACGGAGGGATGGCGCTGCCGGCCTGGCGCATCTTATAGACGATTAGCCCGGCGGAAATAAGGACCAGAACAGGAACCAGGAGGAGAAGCCCTGCGATGAGTGGCGGAAACCCTTTGCGATGGGAAGAGACTGGCGGCACCGGAGCGTATAACGGGATTTGCGGCACGCTGGCGGGAGCTGGGACGGAGACAGGCGTGACCGTGCCGATGAACCGGTATCCGCGCCGAGGGACGGTCTCGATCAGGCGAGGAGCCGTGGAGCTATCGCCGAGAGCCTGGCGCAGTTTGGTGGCGGCGACCCGCAGGCTGCGGTCGGAGTCCTCGGCATTTTTCTCAGGCCAGAGCTGCTTCCACAGGGCCTCACGCGACACCAGCTCACTGGGCGTCTGCAAGAGACTTACCAGCATCTGGAGAGGCTGATCCTGGATTTTGACGCGTTCGCCGTTGTGCAGCAGGACACCGCTCCGGGGCTTCAGCTCGAACTCGCCGAACTGATAAGCGGTAATGCCAGCGGAGGAAGTGTCTTCGAGGTCCAGGGGAATAGAGCGCCGCCCTTTCCTGTTTGCAAGTCAAGTTATTGAGAGTGAATGATTAGCAAACTGTTAGCAACTAATTTACTTGACGGGCTCCGCATCGGCAAGTTTAGTTGCATCTCATGAACCCTAAAAAGCCCGTTCATCTCCTGTTCGTGCTGTGCGTGTTACTTGCAGGCCGGCTCCTGGCATCGAGCCAGGCAGCCGCACCGCTGCCCGCGAGCGAAAACATCCTCTATCAGTTCGCAGCCACGTCGACCGATGCCACACAGCCCGATGCCGCTCCCATGCAAGCGAGCGACGGAAATTTCTATGGGACCGCTTTCGGTGGAGGCGCCTACGGAAGCGGCGCTCTCTACCAGATAACCCCAGGCGGGAAGTACCAGATTGTCTATAGCTTCACGGGCGGAAATGACGGGGCAGGTCCTTACAATACGCCGGTCGAAGCCAGCGACGGCAACCTGTATGGCGTGACCAACTACTACGGAGCGGATGGGACAATCCAGACCGGCGGCACGATCTACCAATACAATTTGAAGACAGCCACGCTGACGACGGTGTACAGCTTCGTGAACGGGGGCGTCGCAGGGTTCGGCGACCTGGCCGACGATGGCAATGGCACGCTCTACGGAACGGCGAATCGCGACGATCCCAGCGGAAACAATCTGGGCGGGGTCTGGTCGTTCAACTACCTGACCAATACCTTCAAGACGCTGCACACGTTCACCCAGAGCCAGGGAACCGGCCCGCTGGGGGGCGTGGTGCTGGCCAGCGACGGCAACCTATACGGCACGGCGGAGTGCGATGGGCCATATACGTTCGGACCTCCGAACTGCAATGGGTATGGCACAGCCTTTGTGATGGCGACGGACGGATCAAACTTCCAGGTCATTCACAACTTCTCGAACGGCACCCAGGGACCCGAGGATGGCTACTGGCCCATCAGCACGCTTGTAGAAGGGCCGGACGGCAACCTATACGGCTTCACCTTCGAGGGTGGCAACGAGGGCAACGGGACGGGTGTTGTCTACCAGATTGTGCCCAGTGGGGCGAGCTCGACGTTCAAGACGGTGTACGAGCTGCAGAGCGGCGACGGGAACAACCCGCTGCACGGGCATCCGTTTCTGGGTGGCGATGGAAACCTCTACATTGCGGGATCGGAAGGCGGGCTTTACTTCTCTGGACAGGTAATGCAGATCAGCACCTCCGGCACAAAGGCGACGGTTTTCGACTTCGACTCCGCGACGGGCAATGGAGACTATCCTGCGTCGTCGCCGTTTGAAGGCACGGATGGCAACCTATATGGAGCGACGGCCTTTGGGGGGGCCAACGGCCTCGGCGTGTTCTATCAACTGCTGACAACGCTGCAGCCGGCTATCGCGCTGACGCCGAGCGGGAACTCTATCAAGAACGGCGGCTCGGTGACACTGGGGTGGACTGTCAGCAATGCGTTCTCAGTGAATGCCAAAGTCTGCATGGCGAACAGCACGGATGGCACATGGAGCGGGCCGCTGGCGACGACGGGGAGCGTAGTGGTGACGCCGTCGGCAACGAATGCCATCGTCAACTACGCGATTACCTGCGGCGGGATGGAAACCGCAACCGCGCAGATTGTGGTTGGCACTATTCCGCCGCAGATTACGACCGGCGCCCTGGCGGGTGGCGTTACGCGGTCGTCTTACTCGCAGACATTGAGCGAACTGGGCGGCGTAGCTCCGTTCGCGTGGAGCGTTTCCAGCGGGACATTGCCGAACGGACTTACGCTTAACTCCGCGACGGGAACGATCGCCGGTACGCCGACAACTCCCGGCACCTCTACATTCACGGTGACCATCACGGACTCCGAGAGCAAGCCTTTGAGCGCGAGCGCGAACTTGAGCATCACTGTTGTGCATGCGCCGCTGGTGACGCCGACAACCGTGCTGACGCTTATGCCGCCCACGCTGGTCTTCGGCAGCAGCACAACTCTGACGGCCACCGTCAGCGGCGTCAGCGGGGTTTCGGTGCCGACGGGAACGGTGCAGTTCGCGCTCAATGGCACCGACATGGGCGCTCCTGTTGCCCTGGTAAACGGAGCGGCGTCAGCGCCTGACGCTCCGACGAGCACGGGGACGTACGGGTTCTCGGCGACCTACTCGGGAGACAGCAACTACACGGCAGGCAACGTCGCGACGACGACGCTGACGGTCACCGCATCGGCAACAGCGGCGTTGGCCGCAGATCCAGACATGATCTCGATTCGAGGACCTGGCGCGACCGGTTCGACGACTTTGACGCTTTTGAACTTCCCGGCAGGGTCGGCGGTTATGTTCAACTGCGCGGGACTGCCGGCCGGGGCGAATTGCGCCTTCGGCACGGTCAGCAGCGCGTCGACTGTTTCGCTGGTCATCAGCACGAGCGGCTCAACCGCGGCGATGGCGCCGTTCCGGCCGAGCCGTTCGCACACGGCGTATGCGCTGATGCTGCCCGGTATCTTTGTGCTGGCCGGGCTGATAGGCAAAAGAAAGCGGATCGCCGGCCTGTTGATGCTTATTCTTCTGCTGCCGCTAGCGACCGTCCTGACGGCATGTTCCGGCGGCACAAGCACTCCGGGAACACCGACAGGAGCGAGCAACGTGACCGTAACCGCCAGTGCAGGAAGCCAGACTGCGACGATCAGCCTGGCGCTCGTGATCCAGTAGAGCACCCGACCTACGATAGCCATCTCCGGGCGCACTTATTCGACCCGCGCCCGGAGATGGTTTCAGCCAAAGTTTCAGTTTTTCAGGAGATTCGATGAAGTCGACCTTCCACGTATTGTCTACCTTCAGGGTTGCTTTGCCGGGCGCAGTGCTGGCGCTTGCAGGGTTTGCAGCTCAGGCACAGGCTGTTCCCCAGATCACAAGCCCTGTCAACGATACAGAGCTGTCTACGCTGACAGGGAACGTTCATCCGCTGGCACAGGCGGCCTATGACACGGGCGCTGTTCCGGCGAACACGGCGACAGGGCGGCTGATTCTGACCCTCAAGCGTTCCGCCGCCCAGGAAACCGCGCTGCGCCAGTTTCTCTCCGATGTCCAGACCAAGGGCAATCCTTCGTACCACAAGTGGCTGACGCCAGCGCAGTTCGGGCAGCAGTTCGGCGTGTCCGATTCCGACCTGGCGCAGGTTCAAACATGGCTGCAGTCACAGGGCTTCACAGTGGATAAGGTTGGCGCGGGCCGGACAGCGATCGAGTTCTCAGGAACCACAGGCCAGGTTTCCACGGCGTTTCACACGTCACTGCATACCTACGCGATAAACGGTGAAACGCATCATGCGAATGCAACGAATCCGCGGATTCCCAGCGCTCTGGCATCGGTGATCGCCGGCGTAACCCGGCTGAACGATTTTCATCCCAAATCGCAAGCGCATCTCCTGGGGCGCGCCAAGTACGATGCGGCCTCGCGGACGGTGAAGCCGGAGTGGACAATCGGCAGCGGCTCCGGAGCGGCCTACGCGATGGGACCTGCCGACTTCGCAACTCAATATGACGTGACTCCGTTGTACGGGGAGGGACTCAACGGCACCGGCCAGACCCTCGGCATCATAAACGATTCGAACATCGACCTCGGCATTGTTCAAAACTACCGCGCATTGTTCGGCCTGGATGCGAATCCGAGCCAGCCGAACCTTCCGCACATCATCATCGACGGGAACGACCCCGGAGTGACGTCCGATTCGACCGAAGCCTACCTGGACGTGGAGATGTCCGGCGCGGTGGCCCGGCTGGCTACGGTGAACCTGTATATCGCCGCCGATACGGACTACGACGACGGGCTGGACCTGGCGATTCTTCGCGCCGTCGAGGACGACACGGCACCTGTTCTGAGCCTGAGCTTTGGAACCTGCGAGCCCGCGGCCGGCGCTGGATACCTGGCCTACATCAGCTCGGTGTGGGAGCAGGCAGCAGCGCAAGGTCAAACGGTGATGGTGTCGACGGGCGACAGCGGCTCGGCGGGCTGTGACAACGAGAACAACCCGTTTCCCGCGTCCCTGGGGCTGCAGGTGAACGGGCTCGCTTCGACTCCGTGGAATATCGCGGTCGGAGGCACCGACTTCTACTACAGCGATTATGCAACGGGCGGCGCAAGCATGACACAGGACTGGAGCGCGACCAACAGCGCGAGCCTGGGCTCCCTGTTGAAGCCGCTTCCCGAACAGCCGTGGAACGACAGCAACTATGGATTGGACGTGTTTGTCGCGGAGGGAACGTCGATTGCGAGCGGAGGCGGCGGACAGAGCACCTGTGCCGTTGTGAATGGGCCTCTCGAAGGACAGAACCCGATCACGTCAGAGGGACTTTGCATCGGTTTAGGCGGCGTCCCGAAGCCCGCATGGCAGAGCGGCCCAGGCGTGCCGGCGGATGGGGTTCGCGATCTTCCGGATCTTTCGCTCTTTGCGGCGAACGGACTGAACAACAGCTTCTTTGCCATCTGCGCCGAGGCAGGGGACTGTGTGGATTCCGATCCCAGCTCCGGAACGTTGTACTACACGGGCATCGGCGGCACGTCGGCGGCAGCTCCCGCGTTCGCCGGCATCATGGCGCTGGTGAACGAAAGGTATGGACCTCAAGGGCAGGCGAACACCACACTGTACCCCCTGGCCGCGCAGTTTCCGGCCGCCTTCCACGATGTGACGGTCGGCTCCAACAACGTGCCGTGCGGCTCGGGCAGCGTGGGGTGCAAGAAGGATGCGAGCGGCGGCGGCTACTCGCTGCAAGATTGGCCGGCGACGGTGGGGTACGACCTCGCTTCGGGACTGGGCTCGATCGACGCAAGTGTACTGTTGAGCGACTGGTCCAGCGTTAAATTCACCGGAAGCAGCGTAGCGTTCAGCGTATCTCCAACGACCATCACGCACGGCGCGACGGTGAATCTCGCGACGACCGTGGTGGCAAGCTCCGGCAGCACGATCCCCACGGGAGCGGTGGCAGTGACGGCCGATACGACGCTGCCCGCCAACAAAGGACAGATCGAAATTCCGCTGGACCCCACCGGATCCGGCGAAGCCAGCGTGAACACTCTTCCCGGCGGCACCTACACGCTGCAGGGCAACTACAGCGGCGACGTCAATTTTTCGAGCAGCCAATCCGCGCCCGTGACCGTTACGGTAAATCCGGAGGCAAGTTCTCTTCTGACGAGCGCGTTCTATTTCCAGACATCGCCATACACTACCTTTCCGCTGATCAGCCCGGTAACGTATGGGACCATCGTTGGAATCGATGTGCAGGTGGCCAATGCGGCAGGGACGGTGGACGGGATTGCCACGGGCACGGTGACGGTGATGGACAATGGGAGCGCAATCGCGACGCTTCCGCTGAATGCTACGGGAGCGACGGTCTACTCGTCGGGGACGTGGGCGCTCGGGTCTCACAGCATCACCTTCAGTTATTCGGGCGACCCCAGTTACAACGCAACCACGACCATGAAACCGCAGAGTCCTGTTACGTTCATGGTGGGCCAGGGCACAGCTTCTATCTCCCTAATTGCGAATTCCAGCTCTCTTCCCATCGGGGGCACATTCGTTTTGCAGATCGCGGTGTCGGGAAGCGACAGCGGCCTTTCGCCAACGGGGACGGTCACGGTGACGCTTGGCAGCCTGACGAAGACGGTTACACTGGCGCCGACGTTCACTTCGGAGAGCATTGCCACGGCGACGTTTACGAATCTTCCGGCGGGCAACTATCCGGTGAGTGTCACCTATAGCGGCAACGCCAACTGGAGCGGCACAAGCGTGACGGGGAATCCGCTGACGGTGGCCGCGTCCACCTTGCTTACGCCCACAATCTCAGTGACCAGCAATCCCGCCAACCTGTCGAATCTTACGCCGGGAACGCTGATTACCCTTACGGCCACGCTGCACGGTTCCGGTACGGCGCCGACTGGCGATGTGCTGTTTGTAACCGATGGACAGGTCTTCTCTTCCAATAACAATGACGAGATTCCGGTGGTTTCGGGAACGGGCGGCACCTCTACCGCGAGCATCAGCTTTGCCGCGGGCAACGCTTACGGAGGGACGAACCAAGTGTATGTGCTGTACTTTGGCGATCAGAACTATAACTCGTCAAGCAGCCCGGTGCTGATGTTCAATAACAACCAGGGCGACTTTGCAATCCTGGCGAATAACCCGACGGTGACGGTTGCATCGGGCGCGTCGGGAACGGCGGCCCTGACGCTATCCGCGGGCAATCAGTTCAGCGGCAACGTCAAGTTGAGCTGCGCGGTGACAGGACCGGGCAACTCGCTTCCCCAATGCACGGTCCCGGCGTCTATGGCGCTTTCTCCCACAGGGCAGGTCGCTGTCTCCGTGAAGTTCACTACGACGCTGTCCGGTTCCATGGGCATGGCGAGGCCGGAGCGTGCCGGCTGGTGGCTGCGCGGAGGTGAAGTTACAGCGGCGGCTTGCCTGTTGTTCTTCTTCCTCCCTTCGAGGCGACGCAGACCGGCTGCGCTACTCGGCATCGTGGCGGCGATTGCCTTTGCGAGTGCCATCATGGGATGCTCGGGCTCACAGCAGACCATCGCCCCAGCACCAACCGGGGTTCCGGCTGGGACCTACCAGGCCGTGATCACCGCAACCAATGGGGTGACGACGCACAATGCGGTCGTGATGCTGCAGGTTACGGTCGCCTCAAGTATGTAAGGTCACGGAAGAGCCCCGCTTCGATGAAGCGGGGCTTTTCCACGTGTGTGCGCCGAGGACGCTTCGCTTGAAGACCTATCTGTCCTGAATTCGGTCCAAACCGCTGGGTCAAAAACTTGCGCTGCAAGGATATGTTTTATAGTCATTATGACAAGGCTTCTACCCGTTGCGCCCATCTCGACGGAGTGGGAGATCCAGATGAGCGGGTTCATCCTGAGATAGCGTCTTCCGCCAGCCGCGCCAGATTGGCCGTTTCTATAAGTTCGTGATTCCATGAATACATCTTCCTCATCTGCCACTCTTCCCTCCGCCGATATTCCCGAATCCGCAGTTGAGGGACGCGATCGGGCATCTTCACAAACTCCGGGCCAGCCTTCTGGCACGCTGCTGAAGGTGCTGGCGGCGATCAGCTTCTGCCATCTGCTCAATGACATGGTGCAGTCGCTGCTGCCTTCGATCTACCCGATTCTCAAGAGCCAGTTTCACTTGGATTTTGCTCACCTGGGCATGCTGACCTTTACGTACCAGGTGGTAGCTTCGCTCCTGCAGCCGCTGGTGGGCCAGTACACGGATAAGCGGCCCATGCCGTTTGCGCTGCCTGTGGGCATGACGTTTACGCTGGGCGGCCTGCTGCTGCTGGCTACAGCGCCGACCTTTGGTTGGCTCATTGTGGCCGCCTGCCTGGTGGGCATGGGCTCGGCGATCTTTCATCCGGAGAGCTCGCGGATTGCGCGGTTGGCTTCCGGCGGCAAGCACGGGTTTGCTCAGTCGTTCTTTCAGGTGGGTGGGAATACGGGCTCGGCGATTGGGCCGCTGCTTGCGGCGTTTATTGTGCTGCCGCAGGGGCAGAGAGGCATGGCTTGGTTTGCGATTCCGGCTCTGGCGGGGATTACGGTGCTGTATCGCGTGGGGCGCTGGTACAGGGAGCGGAATCGTGAGGGCGTGGCAAAGAAACAGGTGGAGAAACATGCCACGGTTTCTCTTTCCAAGGGGCGCGTTGCTTTTGCGCTCGCGATCCTTATCGCGCTGGTCTTTTCGAAGTACTTCTATCTGGCCAGCTTGTCGAGCTACTACACCTTTTACCTGATTCAGCGGTTCGGTGTTTCTGTGCGAATGTCACAACTTATGCTGTTTGCATTTCTCGGAGCTGCGGCTGCGGGGACGCTGATTGGCGGCTCGGCGGGCGACCGCTGGGGACGCAAGCTGGTGATCTGGATCTCGATTCTTGGCGTGCTGCCTTTTACGCTGATTCTGCCGTATGCTTCGCTGTTCTGGACGGGTGTGTTGTCCGTCATTATCGGGTTTGTGATTGCTTCGGCATTTTCGGCGATTCTGGTTTATGCGCAGGAGCTTTTGCCGGGGCGCGTGGGCATGATTTCAGGGCTTTTCTTCGGATTAGCCTTTGGGATGGGTGGGATTGGCGCGGCGGTGCTGGGCAAGATGGCTGATACGACGGGGATTATTAGCGTTTACCATCTTTGCGCTTATCTGCCGGCGATTGGGCTGCTTACGGGCTTTTTGCCGGATATTGAGCCGAAGAGACGGGCTTAGAAGCTTTTATCTGTTAGCGATTAGCTATTAGGTTGGCTGTGGGAGAGCAAGCGGGAGTACTATCCCATTCATGGCGCGGTGAAGCTGCGCCATGAATGGGGCACGAGATTCGCGGCTCGCGGACTGACAATACCCGAAATTCTGGGCCTGACAAGCAAAATGACGCCGGTTTCGACTATCATTGCGTCTATATAGGAACGGCGGTGTGCTCTGGGCACATCTGCGATGGTGGTGCGCGTGTCTCGATTCTTTCAGCGGCTTGTTTTTGTGCTCGGCACGGCGGTTTTTGGCGCTCTTGGCCTGGGCTTTCTGTTTGGGCAGTTTGGCTTCTTTGGCGTTCACGCGGGCGGCGACCAGGATGGCGCTTACCGGCAGATGAGCGTGTATGCGCAGGTGCTGAAGCGCATCCAGTCCGACTATGTGACGGAGCCGAACATTACGGATGTGACGACGGGCGCGCTGCATGGGCTGCTGGAGAGCCTGGATGCGGATTCGAGCTACCTGACGCCGGCCGAATACAAGATTTACAAGGACCGGCCGACGACGGGCGTGGGGCAGATTGGCGTTACGGTCTCCAAGCGCGGCGGCTATCTGGCGATTGTGGATGTGACGCCGGGCTCGCCGGCGGACCACGAACACCTGCAAAGCGGAGACGTGATCGAGTCGATTGGAGATACTTCGACCTTTGAGGCGTCTCTGGCTGTGACGCGGATGATGCTGGAGGGCAAGCCGGGGACGAGCGTGACGCTGACGGTGGTGAAGCCGCGGAAGGCCGATCCGGACAAGGTGACGGTGACGCGGGCGCTGGCGCAGGTTCCGCAATTGAGCGAGACGCAGTATGAGAACTCGACGATTCTATACCTGAAGCCGGGAGTGATTTCGAAGGCGCGCGTGGATGAGCTGGGCGCGAAGATCAAGGGGTCGAAGGCGAAGAAGATTCTGCTGGACCTGCGGGATGTTTCGGGCGGCGAGGAAGAGGACGGAGTCCGGCTGGCGAATTTCTTTATCCAGAGCGGCACGCTGGCGCAACTGGAGGGTCAGAAGTTTCCCAAGCAAACCTTTGCGGCGGACGCGGGAAAGTTTTTGACGCAGGCTCCGGTGGTGGTTCTGGTGAATCGCGGCACGTATGGCGCGGCGGAGCTGGTGGCATCGGCGATTGAGGACGCGAAGCGCGGCGATGTGGTGGGCGAGCGGACGTTTGGCGAGGGCTCCATGCAGAAGACGATTGAGCTGCCGGATGGCGCGGCGCTGCTGCTGACCGTGGCCAAGTACGAGGGTCCGGCGGGCAAGAAGATTCAGGATGAGGCGGTGACGCCGAATGTGCGGGTAGCTGCTGCCGACGACAACGACGACGAGGATAGTCCCAGCAAGGGCGACCCGATGCTGGACAAGGGGTTGGAGCTGCTGAAAGCGAAGGGATAGGAACGGCGGCACAGGCAACAGACTCGCGTTGACGCCGAGTAGCAATATGCTACCATCCGGACATGAGTCAGCCCGTCAAGCTCTCGGATGCACTTGTTCTCGACGCCCGCATCACGGGCGAGATCGTAGAACGATCTATCGCCGGTCAAGTGGAATACTGGGCTCGGCTTGGCCGCTCCATCGAACCTCTTATTCAGGGCGATCAGGCTCTGGCATTATGCCGCAACGCATCCGCCCGACCTCTGTCGGAATGTCTCGATTCCGTAGATAGCACGAAGGGGCGCAGGCGGCTGGAAGCCTATCTGGAAAGCCAGCCGTTTCCCCACTACGAGGCGCATCCGGAGATTTCCGGCATGTTGATCCGTATCGATGCGGATGGCGGTCGAACAACCGGCCGTTTCGTCAATCGGCGGTTTCAGGCGGTCGAACCGGTAAAGAGGCCGGCTGGCAATTAGTGGAACTTCCACTGGATCGACGCCCGCTCATTCTGGCTCTTGCCGGACCTAATGGCGCCGGCAAATCGACCTTCTATCATGCTCATCTGGAGGCAGCCGGCCTGCGCTTTGTAAATGCGGATGTGCTCTCCCGAGAATTGCGAATGGGTCCCTACGAGGCAGCAAAGATAGCAGATTCGATCCGGCGGGAGCTTGTAGAGCAACGGGAAAGTTTCATTTTCGAGACGGTCTTTTCCGATCCGACCGGCGACAAGCTGTCCTTCCTGAAGGATGCGGCGCTTGCAGGGTATACGGTCATCCTTTGTTTCATTGGTATCTCCGGCCCGGAGACCTCCGAGCAGCGGGTAGCGATGCGGGTCTCACAGGGCGGCCACGATGTGCCAACGGAAAAGCTGGCGACTAGATACCCGCGGATATTGGTAAACCTCAAAGGCGCATTTCGCGAACTGCCCCACGTCTGGGTATTCGACAATGACGACCTGCGTCACCCCTTCCGGCTTGTTGCCGTCTACGAGAACGGGCAACGTGTTCGGCTACAAGAGCCTGTTCCGCAATGGCTTGCTTGGTAGTGTCTCGGTTTGAAGAAACTGTCTCAGGGGCTAAATTTCATTTTTATGGCCGTTTCGGCACGACTCAAGTCGTGCCCTGTTACAAAGCAATCCAAATTGAGACACTGCCGCTTGCTTCCGTGCTGGGTGGTTGATTGGAAGCGTGAGTGCCTTATGGCTCACTGATTTCGATGACTCCTCACCTCGGACGAAGGGTTCGATTACCCCATCCCTGAATCCTCGCGGTGCAGCCGTGCTGTCCCATTCTTGTACACGCTGGTTCGCGAGGGTCGATTCGCCCGGCCAGCGCATCTAACCCCGTGCTAGGCTCTGAGTGTTAGAGCAATCTTTGTCTCTTATTGACTGCCTTTTTGCCGGACGTATATGAGGCTTAACCCGCTTGGCCGTATCCCCCAATCCGCTTTCAGAACCTCCCCGTGAACGCACGCTGGGGCGCAGCCATCTGCTGCCGCCTGAGCCACCTGAAAAGCCATTCCGAAACAACAGGCGCAAGCTGGCTGGACGGCCGGCGCTGATTCTGCTGCTGGCGCTGTCGGCGGTAGCGGGCACGCTGGCCGGGTTGACGCTGGTGTATTCGTCGGACCTGCCACAGATTCACGATCTTGAGCGCTACCGGCCTTCCACCACAACGGAGCTGTATGACCGCAAGGAGCGCGTGGTGGGATCGTTTGCGCTGGAGCACCGCGTGGTGGTGAATTATCCGGATTTTCCGCCGGTGCTGCGGCAGGCTGTGATCTCGATTGAGGATAAGAACTTCGAGTCGCATGGGGGGATTAACGTCTTTCGCATTGGCGGGGCGCTGTGGCATGATCTGCGCTCGCATGGCAGGGCGCAGGGAGCCTCTACGCTGACGATGCAGCTGGCGAAGAACCTGTTCCTCAGCTCGGAGCGGACAGTGGGGCGCAAGTTTCAAGAAGCGTACCTGGCGATCCAGATTGAGCGCTCGTTTACCAAGGAGCAGATTTTTACGCTGTATGGGAACCAGATTTACCTGGGCAGCGGGCAGTACGGGTTTGAAGCGGCGAGCGAATACTACTTCTCGAAGAAGGCGAAGGATTTGACGCTGACCGAGGCGGCGCTGCTGGCGGGGTTGCCGAAGAGCCCTGTGGGATATTCGCCGACTTTGAACCCGGAGAAGGCGCTGACGCGGCGGAATCTGGTGCTGAGCGAGATGGAAGGCGATGGAAAGATTACGCATGGGCAGGCCGAGGCGGCGCGGCAGGCTCCGCTGGGGCTGAATATTGCGCAGCCGGAGGGTGCTGTGGCGCCGTGGTTCCAGGAGGAAGTGCGGCGGGAGCTTGAAAAGCAGTTTGGCGCCGAGCAGGTGCATGAGGCGGGGCTGCGCGTGGATACGACGCTGGACCTGGACCTGCAGGAGACGGCGAACAAGGCTGTGGAAGATGGGCTGGCTGCGTACGAGCGGCGGCATGGCTGGAAGAACAAGCAGCCTAATGTGCTGGCGAGTGGAGCCACGATTGAGGAGTACAAGCATCCGGACTGGGTGACGCAGGCGCATGCCGGCGATTATGTACACGTGGTGGTGACGCGCGTGCTGCCGCTGGAGATTCATGCGCGGATGGGGGCGAAGGAAGTTCTGCTGGAAGGACCGGACTGGCAGTGGACGGGGCAGCGGTATGCGGATGCGCTGGTGAAGCCGGGCGATGTGATCTACGTGCATCTGACGGATGGCGCGGAGGCCCAGGCGCTGCGCGGGACGCTGGAACAGGATTCTGGCGCGCAGGGCGCGCTAATGGCGGTCGATAACGCGAACGGCGACGTGCTGGCGATGGTGGGCGGGCGCGATTATGCGCTTTCGCAGTTCAATCGCGCGACGCAGGCCGAGCGGCAGACGGGTTCGAGCTTTAAGCCTTATGTTTACACGACGGCGATTGAGAATGGGTCGCGGCCGGACGATTTGATTCTGGATACGCCGGTGAGCTTTGGCGGATGGACTCCGCATAACTACGAGAACGACTACATGGGCGCGATTACGCTGACGACGGCGCTGGCGCACTCAAGGAATGTTCCGGCGGTGAAGCTGGCGGCGCAGGTGGGGATTCATAAAGTCATCGATATGACGCACCGCTTTGGCGTGACGTCGAATATTCCGGCGTATCTGCCGATTGCGCTGGGTGCGGCGGAGATTACGCTTGAGGAGCAGGTGGCTTCGTACTCGGTGTTTCCGAACGATGGCGTGAGGGTGGCTCCGCGGGTGGTTCGCAAGGTCTCCAATGCGGATGGAATTACGCTGTGGGAGCAGCCTGCGGCGATTCAGGAAGTGATTAGCGCGAAGACGGCGCGGACGATGGTGAAGATGCTGCAGGCGGTGACGGCGTATGGCACGGGCGCGGCGGCATCAAAGCTGAATCATCCGGTGGCGGGCAAGACGGGGACGACCAGTTCTTATACCGATGCGTGGTTTTTGGGCTTTACGCCTTCAGTGACCTGCGGTGTGTGGGTGGGGTTTGACAGCCGCGAGTCGCTGGGTGAGAAAGAAACCGGCGCGCAGGCGGCGCTGCCGATCTGGATGACGGTGATGAAGCAGGCGATTGTGGGCAAGGACGATGAGAAGTTTTTGTCGGATGATCCGAAGGCGATGATGGATGTGGCTAAGGGTGGGACGGCGCAGGGTGCTGCGGCTGGTGCGGGTGCGAATTTGGGTGCGAATGCGACTGCGAAACCTGCGATGAAGAAGCCGCCGCCGGTGGTGAGCCCGGCGCAGGCGAATAAGCTGGATTCGATTTTGAATTGAAAAGACAGCAGGTTAGCGCGCTGCGCGCGTGGCGAGTTAGCAAGTTAGCGGAAAAAGCAACCGCAGGTTCTTCGACTGCTTTTCGCGCAGGATGGCAAGTCAGTGCTAATTGGCTGGTCCGGCGAAGAGAATCAGGTTGCCGTCGGGATCTTTCACGATGAAAGTTTTGGCATGCCAGGGTTCGTTCCTCAGGGACTGGGCAAAAGACACGTCAGCTGCCTGGTAGGTCAGGAAGAGAGTTTTGATCTCTTCTGCGCTTGCCAGCGTGATGGAGGCGGATAGCAGTTGTTCCCGCTCGCGCAGGTCTTCCGCAAAGAAAGGCTCATCCATGTGACGCAGCGCGAGATGGGCGTTGTCGCGGCTTACCTGGCCATAGAACGGCGGATCGCCGTAGACGAAATCGATGGCGAAGCCGAGTTTTATGAAGAAATCGGTGGATGCTTTGAGGTCGCGAACGTAGAGGTGCGCGGCGACCGAGGTGAGGATCGGCCGAGAGTGGGTGGGTATCTGGGTCATGGCGATCGAGGCTCCTGTTTTCAGCGCCTGCCATCCTGAAAATCCCTCTTTGCGCGCGACGAGTTCCTGCGCGTCAGCAAGCCGGAATGCTGAGGCCAGAATTTCCGGATCGGAAAGCTGGCGAAACCGGGGCAGGTGTTCCCGGATCATGGCTGCTACCGGATAATAGCGGTCGCGGTGCCATCGCAGATATTGCTTGGCTTGCTTTTTGAGGTTTTCGAGATTCGACATCGGCGCAAATGGTGTTCATGTTCTGTAGGAGGGCCTTGCCCTTTCGACCTGCGCCGATGCGTCCTACGCCACGATTCCAGATTGTTCCGCGATGGGGCGGTTTGTCAACGGAATCCGTGCTGAGCGCAGCTACTTTGCGAGCTGGAAGTAGCGTTTGGCGCGGGCTACGTCTTTGCCGATTTGCGCTTTGAGGGCATCGACCGAGGGGAAACGGATCTCTTCGCGCAGGTAGAAGAGAAATTCGAGTTCGAGCGGAGTTTCTTGGGTCAGGTCGACTGGCTCGAAGTTGAGGATGTGGGTCTCGATGCTAAAGCCTGCGCCTTCAAAGGTGGGGCGATTGCCGGCGTTGGTGACGGACTGAAAGCAGCGGTCGCCAATTTTCAGGCGTGTAACGTAGACGCCGCAGGCTGGAAGCAGGCCATCGTATGCGGCGAGATTGACGGTGGGGACGAGAAGGCGTGTGCCGACTCCCCTGCCCTGCGCCTGCGTGGAGCGGATGACAAAGGGGCTGCCCAGCATCCAGCGGGCGCGCTTCATATCGCCTGCGGTTACGAGTGCGCGGATGGCGGAGCTTGAGACTTCGAGACCGCGGACGTGAACCGGATCATGGATGGTGAGGCCGAAGTCGAATTCTGTGCCGAATTCCGCGAGATCCTTCACTCCGGCCTGGGCGCGATGGCCGAAGCGGAAGCTGCCGCCTTCATGCAGGCCGCGTACCTGCAAAGCTTGGACTAAAACCTGCTCGACGAACTCGCGTGCGGTGAGGCGGGCGAATGAAGCGTCAAAGGGCAGGACGACGATGGCGTCGATGCCGGTTTCGGCGAGCAGGAGCAGGCGTTCGTCGTTTGGCGTGATTCTTTTGGGCGCTTTGTCGGGGCGGAGAAAGTGCTCGGGATGCGGCTCAAAGGTGACGGCGACGGCGCGGAAGCCTCGCTGGCGGGCTTCGGCAACGGCCGCGCCGAGAAGCTGGCGATGGCCGAGGTGCATGCCGTCGAAGTTGCCGATGGAGGCGACGGTGGGGCCGAGTGTGGCGGGGATTTCCGCGAGGGAGCGGTAGATGGGGATCATGCCCTGGCTCATTCCTGGCCCGCTTCGCTGAAGTTCACGGCGAAGTGCAGCCCGTCGTAAGCGAGGGCTACACCGGGAGGGAGCATTTTGTTGGTCTCTTCGTGGCCCAGATCGTGTGCGATATGCGTGAGCCAGGTGTGGCGCGCGCCGATGCGTTTTGCCCAGGCAACGGCCTGCTCCACATTGGCGTGGCTGGGGTGAGGCGCGTGGCGCAGCGAGGGCAGAACGAGATGTTCGAGACCGGTTAGCAGCTCGAAACTTGATTCCGGGATGAAGCTGACGTCTGTGAGATAGGCCACGTCACCAAAACGGAAGCCTGAGATTTGCTGCGGGCCATGCACGACGGGGATACGAATGATTTCCAGCTCATGGATGTGTATGCGATCCGTGAGCGGATGCAGCTCCACGCGGGCGCGGTTGGGGTAGGTGGCGCCGGGCGCGAGGGTGTAGTGATAGATGCGCTCAAGTGTGCTTGCGGTGCCGGCATCAGCGTAGAGAGGGATGGGACCACCGGAGCGGAAGGCGGCGAAGCTATAGGGGCGCAGATCGTCCATGCCAAGGATGTGGTCGGCGTGGTCATGCGTGTAGAAGACGGCGTCTACGCGGGTGATTCCGTGGCGCAGGGCCTGCTGGCGGAAGTCTGGGCCGGTGTCGATGAGGACGGTGCGGGGTTGACCTTCTTCGCCTATCCAGTCAACGACCACCGACGGCCGCAGCCGCTTGTCATGCGTGTCCGTGCTGGCGCAAACCGCACAGCGGCACCCGAGCGTGGGAACGCCCATGGAGGTGCCGCTGCCCAGGAATGTTAGGCGAGCCTGCATCCGCCTTTACTTCTTAACCGGCGGCGGAGGCGGCGGCTGCAGGGTGATCATGTTGGTCAGCTCAAGAAAGGCCATGCGGGTTTCAAAGAGCACGGTCTGGAGCATGCGGTCTTCCTGCGCGGTGAGGTTGCCCTTCGTCTTTTCGGCGAGAATGCCGAGCAGATCGATGGTCTGGCGCGCACCGAGGATGTCAACGCGTGGACGCTGGCCTTCCTGCGTGCCTGCACCCATCTGGATCATGGAGGAGAGATAAAGCTGTTGCACCAGGCTGTCAAATGCTATCGGCGGCTGGGGGCCCGCGCCGGGGTTTTGCGCGCGAACGAGGTCTTCAAGGCGCTCGGCGGAGGCTTCATAGGCGGACTGTTGCTGACGGCTCTCCTCGGCGGTGGGAGCTTCCGGCAGCGGGTCGCCGTCGGGCTGCGGATCTGCCTCGATTGGCTCCCGCACAGGCTCGTTCACGACGAGGCGCGGGCCGGAGGACACTTCGGGCCTGGATTCCGGTTCGGCAATGGCGGCTGGTGCAGGCGCGGCGGCTGAGGCCTCGCCGGCTTCTTCTTCCAGCTTGCGCTTGCGGCGGTCAATGACTTCAAACTTGGGGGTATCGCTCATGGTTTTTATTTCCGTTCTCAAACAATTTATAAGGTTGGCGGCGCAGTGAGGATGCGGACTGTGCCTGAGTCTTGTGATGCGGTATAGGCCAAGGGCAGGTTGCGGGCTTCCGCCTCAGCACGAATCATGGCTAAAGCGAAGCGGCGTGGGCCCATTGGCAATGGCAGTTCAGCGGCAGAGGTGATTGTACCTGCGGCGGTATTCTCCAGCGTTAATTCCGTGCCGGGAGCGGGTAAGGGGCCGTCGATCTCGATTTGGCGCAGGTGGCGGTGGACGTTGCCGCGGGAGCGGATGCGCTCGACGATCTCCTGGCCAAGATAACAGCCCTTGCTGAAGTGCAGGGCGTGGAGCTGGCCCGTCTGTTGGGAGACAGCCTCCTGCGGCAGGTCGCGCTCGGCGATGTCGATGCCGTAGACGGGGATGCCTTCCGCGATGCGAAAGGCTTCAAGCGAGGCGGTGCCGGTGGGTTGCGCTCCAGCGGTGATGAGTTGGCGCCAGAGCTGCGAGGCGGAGTCTTCCGCGACCCAGAGCGTGTAGTGGTCTGCGAGCGCTCCGTAGTTGCGGCGGATTGTGAGGTTGAGGCTGCCGGCTTCGAATCGAGTCTGGGTTAGCGGCTCGGCGAGTGAGGTAACGCCGATTTTTGCGAGGATTTCCGCGGCTTTGGGTCCGGTGAGGCCGATGGCGGTTTCGCCTTCGACGGGCGCAAGCTCGACGTCATCCATGATGATGAAGCGGTCGAGATGGGCGAGGAGCTTGTTGTGTTGATCGGCGGCGATTTCGAGCTCTAATTCATCGTCATTGCGCCAGATCATCAGGTCGCCCTGGATGCGGCCCTGTGCGTTGAGGACGAGATTCCATGCTCCGCCGCGGGCGGCCAGATCGTTGACGGTGTTGGTGACCATGCCGCTGAGCCAGCGAAATCGGTCTTCTCCGCGCACCGCGATGCGGCGCAGCCAGCCGAGGTCGTGGACGGCGGCTCCGAAGGCAATTGCAGCGGTTTCGGCCTGGGGCGCGTCCAATTGGGCAATGGAGAGAACACCGTGGAAGGGCGCAAGCAGACCGGACGCGCTGCCGGATGTGAGCTGCCGGGTAAGCGGAGTTTCGTTAAGCGTAGCGGTAAGTGTGGTTTCCGTCATACTTTGGGTGGATTTTGCGGCGAAGAGCGGATTTTTTTCACGGCCCTCGCTGCGAAACCGCAACAGTTGATTATAGCTTTGATACAGATGCGCGGTTGGCGAACAGGACGCAGGGAGAACGGGATGACGAGAGGGTTTGGAGCGCGTTTCAAGGGCCGCGGCTGGATGGCGGCGGCGGTTCTTATGTTGAGCGCAGGGTTGTGCGCGGGCCAGCAGGCGCCGGCGGGGCAGAATCAGACTCCTTCAAGCCAGGCGCCATCCGGTCAGAGTTCTTCGGACCAGAACCCGTCTGGCAAGAGCACGCAAAAGCCCAAAACCGGGCAGACTGAGACGCGCATAACGCCGGAAGAGGCGAAGAAGCTCTTTGCCATGGTGGATCAGTTGCTGAAGTTCTCGTCGGATGAGACCGGGCTACAGGTGAAATCGACCGTGGGGCGCAAGCTGACCAGCCGCGCCGAGGTGGAGAGTTATCTGAAGGAAAAGTTCAACGAGGACGATGGCGCAAAGCGGCTGCAGCGCGGCGAGATTGTGCTGAAGAAGTTCGGGCTGCTGGATCACGACTTCGACATGAAGCCGTTTCTGCTGGCGCTGTTGACGGAACAGATTGAGGCCTATTACGACTCGAAGACCAAGACGGTGTATCTGCTGGACTGGATGAAGCCGGAGGATCAGGAGTCGGTGCTGGCGCATGAGCTGACGCATGCGCTGCAGGACCAGCGCGTGAATCTGGAGAAATGGAACGATCAGACGCCGAACGACGTGTCACTGAACGCGCACGAGGATACGGATCACCTGGCGAAGGATGAGATCGACACGGCGCGCGAGGCAGTGGCGGAGGGCCAGGCGACGGCTGTGATGGTGGACGACGAGTTGAAGCCGCACGGCAGGAGCTTGCTGAAGGACCCGGAGGTGGTGGAGTTTCTGAAGCAGCAGATGGCGGACCCGGACAACTCGCCGGTGATGGCGCGCGCGCCGCTGCTCCTGTCGGAGTCGCTGATGTTCCCGTATCGCGAAGGGTTGAGCTTTGAGCAGGACATCTGGATGGACCGCGGCCGCGAGGCGGCGTTTGCCGGCGCGCTGGACAAACCGCCCTCTTCAAGCTGGGAGATCATCAATCCGCTGGAGTTTGAGAAGTCGCATGTGCCGGCGGTGCCGCTCTTGCCGGATATTCATCCGCTGCTGGACGGGACGTATACGCCGTACGACATTGGGCAGGTGGGACAACTGGACCTGCACATTCTTACGCAGCTTTTTGGTGGCGACGAGGCAGCGAAGAACCTGACGCCTGCGTGGGATGGCGGCATTTACTGGGCCGGGCAGTTGAAGAGCGCAAAGACGCCGGAGCAAATGGCGAGCACGAAATCGATTGCGCTGTTTTATCTTTCCGCGTGGAAGAACGAGGAGTCGGCGGAGGCCTTTACGCAACTGTATGCGAACGCGCTGGGCAGAAAATACTCCGGGCTGAAGAAGGATGTTTCCGCCACGCCTGCAGATCTGCCTGGGGGCACCGAAGAGCTGGTTTACAGCACCAACGAAGGGCCTGTGGTGATTACGACGCGGGGCAAGCTGGTCTTTGTGGCCGAGAGCTTTGAGCTGCCCGTGGCGCGCAAGCTGACTGCGATGATTCTGGATATGCAGGGCACGGGCGAGATGCGCATGGCTCAGGGCGCGCGTCCGGCGGGCGTGCTGGATGGCGCGTCTGATGGCGCGCAGGCGGGCCAGCCTGTTGGCGGTTCAACACTCTCCGGCGGGCTGGTGCATTTGTTTGCGGAGAGCGGCGCGATGAAGGCAGCCGTGCAAGCGGCAAGGAACGCGGCGCAGATGGCTCAGTAGGACTTTCGTTCTGTTTATCCCAACTTTTGTTCTCGGAGCAGCGTCCTTAGGAGCGGGGGAAAGAAAATATGAAAGCCATTTTGCTGAGCTGTCCAGTTTTCTCTACTCTGGTTCTTTCCTCAGCTCTCTCCGTTGCCCATGCGCAGACTGTCAGCGCAATGGGCGGGCAGCAAACCATGCAGACCGCCCAGCAGGCGAATCAGCAGGCCGCGCAGGCCAACCAGCAGAAGATGCAGAACGCGCAGAATGCCGGGCAGAACCAGGCCTCGACGGATGGCGTGACACGCGCTCCGAAGTTCTCCGCCGATTCCGGCACGCTCAAGGCAGGCACGCGGGTGCGCATCACCAGTCCCACGCACTCCGCAACGATTTACTACACGACCGACGGCTGGTCGCCGACAACGGAGTCGAAGAAGTACACCGGGCAGATCCAGATCGACCAGGATACGGTTCTGCAGGCGATGGCGATTGCGCCCAGCATGACGCACAGCCCGATCGCGCGCGCGGAGTACACGGTTCCCGGCAGCAGTCCTTTACTCCCTGCAACGCTCAGCACAGACGGCGTGCTCCGCGCCGGCACCAAGCTGCGCCTGGTGACTGCGATACAGGTTGACTCAAAGGCGGTGCAGGCGGGCGACAAGCTGCCGTTGCAGCTCGATCAGGACATTACGGCCGGCGACAAGGTGATCCTTGCCAAAGGAACGACTGTAGATGCGCTGGTGACTCATGCAGACCAGCCGGGAAGCACGGGCTTGCCGGGCGACACTGTGTTTGAGGTGAAAGCGCTGGCAGCCCACGGCGTGACGATTCCGGTGGTTGGCCCGGCCACTCTGCTGGCGCATGGCGATGAGGCAGTGGTCAAGCCGGGGATGACCTTTTGCGTAACTGTTCAGACCGACACACCGCTGCTCGATACGGCGGCAGCGGGAGCCGGTACGCGCTAATTGTCTTTCGAGACAAGATACTCATCCACCAGCACGGCGACGAGTGCCGCAGTGGGCACAGAGACGAGCGCGCCGACGATGCCCGCGAGCGCTGAGCCGATCAACAGGGCGACGAGGATTGCCAACCCCGGCAGTCCAACGCTTGATCGCATGATGCGCGGCGTGAGGATGGAATTTTCTATCTGCAGATAGACGATGTAGAAGATGGCCACGCCGAGTACGCGACCCCACGAATCTACCGCCGCAGCCAGCAGCGCGAGGGCGATTGAAACAGCTCCTCCCAGGACCGGGATGAGGTTCAGCAGACCGTTGAGCACGCCGAGCGCGTAGGCGTAGCGCACGCCAAGAAGCAGATACACGATCACGCTGAGCACGCCGAAGATGAGCATCAGCGAACACTGGCCGAGCAGCCAGCGGCCCATGCGAATCTGGGCGCGGCGTAAGGCGGCATCCAGACGCATGCGGCTGAGCGGCGGTAAGAAGGAAAGCGCCCAGCGATAGGCCACATCGCCTTCCAGAGTGAAGTAAACGGTGAGGATAAGGCCCATAGCCAGGGTAAAGAGAGTGTTGGCCCAGTTTTTGATGGAAAGCAGCAGGAAGGTGGCGCTTTGTGTCAGCGCGCCCTGCGCCTGGGAGACAAGGCCGGCTGCGTCAACCTGATCGGCAAAGGGAATCTTCTGCAATTTAGCCTGAATCTCCGGCAGGCGCGAGGGCATTTCCTGTGCGAAGGCACGCAGATCGCGGAGGACCGGCGGCAAGGCGAGATACACGAAAAGTACCAGCCCCGCGATGACTGCGAAGATCAGGACAACAATGGCGGACGTGCGAAAGGGCCGCCAGCCGCGGATGCTGAAGCCCGCGATGAACTCCACCAGCGGGCGCAGCACGATGGCAAAGAGCGCGCTGACGTAGAGCAGAAGCAGCTCTGCCCGCAGCAGCCACGCCAGATAACAGGCGAGCGCGAGGCCAAATGCGAAGAGTATGCCGCTTTGCGGCGAGCGGCCCGTGCCGCCAGTCTCACCCATGCCGCCCATCCTATCGCAGTGCAGGGTGTACCGCTATAAACATCCTGGCTACTCGCCGCTCAAAATGGAACCGACAATGCCACCGATGACGCCTCCGGCAGCCGTCCGCGGAACGTCGTGCGAGTTGTGCGGCAGATACTGGTCAATGGCATGGGCGAGCCGCGAAAGGGGCAGCGTCTGCAGCCATATCGTGCCGGGGCCGGTGAGCTGCGCGAGAAAGATGCCGTCACCGCCGAAGATCACGTTCTTGATGCCGCGCACGGTGGTGATCTGGAAGGAGACAGAGGTCATAAAAGCGCCGACGTGGCCGGGATGCACAAAGAGCGTTTCGTTCGGAGCCAGTTCCTTCTTGATCAGCTCGCCGGAGAGTTCCAGCCATGCGGTTCCCACGCCGCCCACGCGTTGCAGGATGAAGCCGCTGCCGCCGAAGATGCCTGCGCCGAGAGACTGCTGGAAGCCGATGTTGAGCGTAACCTGCGGCGTGGCGCAGAGAAAGCCGTGACGGTGCACCATGTATTCGTACCCGTTGCCGACCTGCACCGGGACAATATGGCCGGGAACGTGGGTGGCAAAGGCCACCTCGCCGGGATACTGGTAGGCGCGATACTCGGTCATGAAGAGGCTGCCGCCCGCGGCCACGCGCTTGAGCGCGCCGAAGAAGCCGCCGCCGCCGCCCATCTGCGTATGCGTGGTCATCTGGATGGTTTGCGTCATCCAGGAGAGCTCGCCGCTCTCGGAAAAGACGCTTTCGTTCGGGTCGAGCTGGATCTCCAGCACCGGCATGGTGGTTCCCTGAATCCGTGCCTGCATTGCGCTTATCTCCTTCGATTTCGGGTACGCCCGGGTGCGAACAGTGTACGCGCGATCCCCGCCTTGCTCCGACAAAATATGCACGCTCCCGCCACGGAGTTCCGCTGCAAGCTTCCGGCGATCGAACGCATTTGAGGCTTGCAATCCTTTTCTATTCGAGGAATCATAGGAGAGAGGTATTCTATGCCGCTAGCTACCAGCGCCACCACCGACGCCCTTGCTCATACGCTGGCATCCCTGCGCGGACTGACGCCCGATGAGGTTGTGGCCGAGGCATTGCGCGCGGAGTTGGAGCGGGAGCAGCAGTTGCATCCTGCGGCATCCATAGAGGATGACCCAACCGTCGAAGAGGTGCTCGCCTGGATTCACAGCACCGGTCCATGGAATGGCCCGAACAGCAAAGAACTCGTCGACGAGTTATATGACGAACATGGCCTGCCAAGGTAGCATGTCCGCAAATGGTCATTGACTCCTCGGCACTGCTCGCCATTCTGATGAACGAACCAGAGGCGAGGCGATTTGTGCGCGCTATCAGAAACGCTCCGTCTCGCAAGATCTCAGCCGCGGGATTTCTGGAAACAGGCATGGTACTTTGAAGCCGCGCTGCACCCGCAAAGCATGCACTCTTCGAGAGACTGATCCTCCGATTTCATCTCTCCATCGTTCCAGTCACTGAAGAACAGGCTCGAACGGCTCTGGATGCGTTTGGCCGGTATGGAAAGGGTCGCGGCCACGCTGCCGGCCTTAATTTTGGCGATTGCTTTTCCTACGCACTCGCGAAGACTGGCGACGAGCCGCTTTTGTTCAAAGGCAAAGACTTTATCCATACAGATATTCAGGCCGTTACGACGTAACGCGCCGCAACCTGCGCTGCCTGAGTACCGTCTACACCATACAGGAAGCTGCGTCCGGCGTGGGCAATAGATAGCCACAAAAAGACACCCACACGAACAAGTTAAATTGCTCTACTCTTGCTTCAGTACAAAATGCGGAACGTCCTTTCACATTTACGGCTGACTCTGGCAAAGGCGATCGACCATGACGTGTTCAACACGGCCAAGGCTACCGCCTACTCCGGAATGCTGTGTTTTTTTCCGGCTGTGCTGGTGCTTACCACGGTGCTGGCCAGTGTGGATGAAGGGCCATCGATCATCGGCGTGATGCGCGGAACCTTTGACCAGATGCTGCCGCCTGAATCCCTGTCACTGCTGGAGAACTCGCTCGCTACGGGGCCCATTCGTTCCACGCAGGTTATTTTTTCAGCTACGATTCTGACGGTGTTTGCCGGCCTGGGCGTGATGCTTTCTCTCATGGAGGGTTTTCGGCGGGCTTATGAGCTGCCGCGCGATAACTGGGGCTTCTGGGCTAAGAGGGCGCGGGGCCTGCTGCTGGTGCCCATTGCGCTGCTTCCGCTGTGGCTGGCCAGCCTGCTGCTGGTCTTTGGCCACCAGATTGAAGTGTGGATGGTTGCCAACGCCGACCACGAATTGCGGCTTTTGGTGATCTTCTTCTGGCGCCTGGTGCGCTGGGGGGTCGCGATGACCACCACGGTAACGGTGCTCTCGGCGCTCTACCACTTTGGCACGCGCCGAACAGAGCACTGGTCACGAGTTCTTCCCGGTGCCATTGCTTCTACGGCCGTGTGGTTTCCGGTGACTCTGGCCTTTGGCTGGTATGTAACGCGCATTGCGAACTACACGCGATTTTACGGCTCATTTGCCGCGGGAATTGCCACGCTGGTGTGGCTGTATCTGACCTCGTTCAGCGCGCTGGTTGGCGCGGAGCTCAATGGCGTTCTGTTCCACGACAGGCAGGAGCAAGAAGCTGCCGCGGCCGAACAGACAGCAAACACGGCGCTCACAAGTTTTTGAATTTGCAGGAGATAAACTGGTCTGACCACGCACCCCGCGCCGCAATGTACAATAAATCCGGTCATCCAGTCCACTCCGATCCGCTTTTTGTTTTATAAACCGATTCGCTTTTGCCGCAATTCTACCGGAGCCTTTTCGATGTCTTCTGCCGTTTTTAGTCCTGCCGCCAATCGCCGCGCAAAGATCGTAGCCACCCTTGGGCCTGCGTCCAACACTGAAACCGTTTTCCGTGAGCTGGTGCGCGCCGGGGTCGACGTTGTTCGCCTGAATTTCTCGCATGGAACACACGAGGAAAAGCTTGCGCTGATTGCGATGATTCGCAAGGTGAGCCACGAGGAAGAGAAGCCCTTGTGCATACTGGGCGACCTGCAGGGGCCGAAGATTCGCACTGCCAAGCTGGTGGACCGCAAGCCTGTGTTGCTCAAGGCCGGTGAGCGGCTGACCATTACTCCGCGTGAGATTATGGGCACTGCCGAGCTGGTGGGCACCACCTTCAAAACGCTGGCGGAAAACGTGGAGGCGGGCTCACGAATTCTGCTCTCAGACGGCTTGATTGAGCTGCGCGTGGCTGAAGTGCAGGGTCAGGACGTGGTCTGCGAGATTATCAACGGCGGAATGCTGGGTGAAAACAAGGGCATCAACCTGCCGGGAATTCCGGTCAAGGTGCCGTCGCTGACGGAAAAGGATGAGATCGACCTGGAGTTTGCGCTGAAGAGCGGCGTGGACGCGATTGCGGTTTCGTTCGTTCGCACATCGGATGACATCCGGCTGGTTCGCAAGCGGGTGGCGGATCTGGGCTCCGATACATGGATCATTGCGAAGCTGGAAAAGCCGCAGGCGCTGGAACATCTGGACAGCATTCTTGAAGAGGCAGACGGCATCATGGTGGCTCGCGGCGACCTGGGTGTGGAAGTTCCGCCGGAGCAGGTGCCGGCTCTGCAAAAGCTGATGATCCGCAAGGCTGCCGAGTATCGCAAGCCGGTGATTACGGCAACGCAGATGCTGGAGTCGATGATTGAAAACCCGCGCCCGACGCGCGCGGAAGCCTCTGACGTGGCAAACGCGGTTTATGACGGCACTGACGCGGTGATGCTCTCCGGCGAAAGCGCCATGGGCAAGTATCCGGTGGAGGCGGTCTCCATGATGGCGCGCATTGTGTGCGAGGCCGAGCGGACCATTGACGCGCAGAGCACGGGTGATCGCCGGCGGCAGCACACCTTTTCACGGAGTCAGGAACCACGGCGCGGCAGCTCTCGAAGTATCATCCGGGCGCGCCGATCTTTGCGCTGAGCGCGGTTGAAGTGACGATCAACCGCCTGACCATGTTGTGGGGAACTATTCCCGTGCGCTGTACCAAGGTACGCTCTGCCGAACAGATGGTAGACACCGCCGAGAAGCTGCTGGAGGCCGAAGGCTACGTCAAGCCGAGCGAAGTGATTGCGATTGTGGCCGGCACGCGGACGCGGTCGGGCTCGACGAACTTTATGCGGCTGCATGTGATGGGCGAGCAGGAGATGGATGAGGATAACTTCCTGACTGTGCATGAAGAGGCGGAGCCGGTGGGGGCGAAGAAGTAGGCGCTGGGCTTCCAAAACAAGGTTTGTCATACAATAAATGCGCAGGCAGGAAAGGCGGAGCACCGATGGCTGACCTTAATCCACGCATCACGGTCGAAGCCGGAAAGATGGGCGGCAAGCCCTGCATCCGCGGCCTGCGCTTTTCTGTTTATGATCTTGCCTCGTATCTAGCATCCGGAATGACGGAAGATGAAATCCTGAAGGAGTTTCCGTACCTTGAAAAGGAAGACTTTCAGGCCGTCTATGAGTTTTTCGCGAGCATTCCCGAGAGGATAGCGGTTCTTGAAGCTGCTCGTTGACGAGAATCTTCCGCCACGGCTTCCGCACAATCTCGCCGATCTATTCCCCGAATCAATTCATGTGAGTACAACTGGTCTTGGCAGCACACCCGATGCCGACATCTGGGAGTATGCGAAGATTCACGGATTTGCCTTTCTAACAAAAGACAAAGACTTTGCAAATCTGAGCTTCGCCCGCGGCGCTCCGCCTAAGGTGATTTTGCTGCTGGTAGGAAACTGTTCGACAGCGGAGCTTGTGAAGATGATCCGCAACAATGCGATTCGATTCTCTGATTTTGAAAGCGACACGAAGCGCGGGTTGCTGATCTTGAGGTAGAAGGGCGTGGGATATGCCAAATCTCGAACTGCTTGCTGAAGTGGCTTTGCTGCGGGATTTACCTGAGTTTGGCCTTGTGCGCGGCCAGGTAGGGACCGTCGTTGAGACGCTCGCTCCGAACACCGTAGAAGTGGAATTCTGCGATGATGAGGGACACACGTATGCCCTTACTTCCTTGAAATCTGAGGATCTTGTACGCCTACAGCGGAGCCCGCTCCAACGCGTTGCGTAAATAAAATTGCCAAAGCATAAACGCCGCTCCGGGTGCGGCGGCGTTTATGTTTTGCCGGAAAAGAAGTTATAGGTCCTCGTCTGTATACAGGGTCAACGAATACCAGCCTTTTCCCAGTCGTTGCACGAAATGAGTCTTATCTGCGACCTCCGCAAATCGCCCTTGGGGGTTGTACTTGATCTCATGTGCGAGCGTATCGGTCGGGTCGTAAACGAGATCGACAGAGGTATCCATTCCTGCCCATCCCCACCCGTCCCATTCTACGTAGCGAAGGCCTGTTTGAGGATCCGGCTCCTGCCGCAGAACCAGATTTGTGTACTTGCCCGAAGCAACGAGCCACCTGGCCCATGGGCGAAGATGTTCCGTTGATAAGAACATGCATACAGAAATGCCCAGGAAGAACAGCACTGCGAATAAAGATGCAAAGCTTATCCATCGCTTGACCACAACCCTCCGCACTAGGATTCCAATACCGAAAGCAATCGTGAGCAGGAGCAGCAGGAGCATATAACCGAAGGACTCGAAGTCAAAGCTCTTCATATATAAGAAGGGAATATAAAAGCCGAACGCCGCGAAAGCGCTGACTACTGTGAAAAGCCCCGATGGTCTATTCACTCCAGATATTCCCCAAAATTGTCGATGCAACAAAACTATCCGGCTTCTTGCCAATGCTCAAGAGCAAAAAGCAGACCGGCTGCCAAAAGGCAGCCGGTCACTGACCAGTAGAGATAGACTACTTCGTTGCAAGCTGCCGCAGCACGTATTGCAGGATGCCGCCGTGCTCGTAGTACTCGATCTCCTGCGGAGTGTCGATGCGGACCTTTGCGGTGAGGGTCTTCACGGTGCCGTCGGCTGATGTGGCTTTTACCGTCAGCGTGCGCCCACCGGCAAACTTGCTCTTGAGCAAGTCAGTGAGGCCGGCGAAGTCGTAGACTTCTTCGCCAGTCAGACCGAGCGATTCGACGTTTTCGCCTTCCGCAAACTGTAGCGGGAGGATACCCATGCCGACGAGGTTCGAGCGATGGATGCGCTCGAAGCTTTCGGCAATGACGGCGCGAACGCCGAGCAGGTTGGGACCCTTTGCGGCCCAGTCGCGCGAGGAGCCGGAGCCGTACTCTTTGCCTGCGAGAATCACCAGCGGCGTCTTGCGCTCGGCGTACTTTACGCTGGCGTCAAAGATCGACATCTGCTCGCCTTCCGGAAGCAGGCGTGTGACGCCGCCTTCCGTGCCTGGCGCGAGCTTGTTGCGCAGGCGCACGTTGGCGAAGGTGCCGCGCACCATGACTTCGTGATTGCCGCGGCGCGAGCCATACGAGTTGAAGTCCGCGGTTTTCACGCCGTGCTCAGTGAGATACTTCCCTGCCGGACCGTTCGCCTTGATGGAGCCTGCGGGCGAGATGTGGTCGGTTGTTACGGAATCGCCGAGAACCGCAAGCACGCGCGCGTTGAGTATATCGCTGATGGGCGCTGGCTTGAGCGTGATGCCGTCAAAGTATGGCGCCTGGCGGATGTAGGTTGAGTCGGGTTCCCATTGGTAGACGTCGCCGGTGGGAAACTTGAGACCTTGCCAGCTCGCATCGCCGTCCGAAACGGTTGAATACTCCCTACGGAAGCTTTCGCTTGAGATGCCCTTTTCGATGGCGGCTGCAACTTCAGCCTGCGTGGGCCAGATGTCTTTGAGGTAGACTGGCGCGCCGGACTGATCTGCTCCGAGCGAATCGGTGTCGAAGTTGTGGCCGATGCGGCCGGCCAGCGCGTAAGCGACGACCAGCGGCGGCGACATGAGGTAGTTGGCGCGCACGTCCACGTTGACGCGGCCCTCAAAGTTGCGGTTGCCGCTGAGTACGCTGACTGCGACAAGGCCGTGATCGTCGATGCTCTTTGAAACGTCCGTCGGCAGTGGCCCGGAGTTGCCGATACAGGTGGTGCAGCCATAGCCGACCACGTTGAAGCGCAGCTTTTCGAGATACGGCAAGAGGCCGGACTTCTTGTAGTAATCCGTGACGACGCGTGAGCCGGGCGCGAGCGAGGTCTTGACCCACGGCGGCACGCAGAGGCCCTTTTCTACGGCCTTCTTGGCGAGAATGCCTGCGGCGATCATGACGGAGGGGTTCGAGGTGTTGGTGCAACTGGTAATGGCGGCGATGACGACTGAGCCGTGGTCGAGATACTTGTCGGGATCGACGTGGAATCGCTCTTTGACCGTGGTTGTGACGTGCAGCGGAGCGATGGCAGACGATGTTGCCGGGCCTTCGTTCTCTTCGGCGGCGATGGCGGTGTCGGTCACGCCTGTAGACCTCTCCCATACGGCTGCGGTGCGTGTGCCAAGCGGCTTGGCGGTGGGTGCGAGCAGTGAGGGAAGCTGTTGCGCGAAGCTGGCTGCGGCGTCTTTGAGCAGCACGCGATCCTGCGGGCGCCTGGGTCCGGCAACGCTTGGCTCGACGGTTGCTAGATCAAGCTCAAGGGTCTGCGTGTATTCGGCCTCCGGTGTGGCGGAGGTATGGAAGAGGCCTTGCTCCTTGTAGTACGCCTCGACGAGCGCGATCTGTTCTTCGCTGCGGCCGGTGAGACGCAGGTAGCGGAGAGTTTCGGCGTCCACCGGGAAGATGCCACATGTTGCGCCGTACTCTGGGGCCATGTTGCTGATGGTGGCGCGATCGGCCAGCGGCAGTTCCGCGACGCCGGGACCGTAAAACTCGACGAATTTGCCGACTACGCCGAGTTTGCGCAGCGCCTGCGTGACGGTGAGAACGAGGTCGGTGGCAGTTGCGCCTTCGCGCAGCTTGCCTGTGAGCTTGTATCCAACGACCTGCGGGACGAGCATCGACACGGCCTGGCCGAGCATGGCGGCTTCGGCTTCGATTCCACCGACACCCCAGCCGAGAACGCCAAGGCCGTTGATCATGGTGGTGTGTGAATCTGTGCCGACGAGTGTGTCGGGGTACGCCACTTGCTCCCCAACGATCTCTGCTGTGAAGACGACGCGGGCCAGGTACTCCAGATTGACCTGGTGGCAGATGCCCATGCCCGGGGGCACTGCGGAGAAGTTGCGGAAGGCCGTCTGGCCCCACTTGAGGAAGGCGTAGCGCTCACGGTTGCGCTGGAATTCGAGCAAAGAGTTAGCCTCATACGCGAGCGACGTGCCGAACTCGTCCACCTGCACGGAGTGGTCGATGACCAGCTCGGCGGGAATGAGCGGATTTACGCGCTCGGGATCGCCGCCGAGGGCCTTTACGGCATCGCGCATGGCGCCGAGATCGACGACCGCGGGCACGCCGGTGAAGTCCTGCATGAGGACGCGGGCGGGCATGTAGGCTATCTCGCGGCTTGGCTCGGCCTTGGCGTCCCACTGGGCAAGGAACTCGATGTCAGAGGCGGTGACGTTCACGCCATCCTCGCGGCGAAGCAGGTTTTCAAGCAGGATCTTGAGGCTGAAGGGAAGGCGGCTCAAGTCGAAGCCTTTGGCTTCCAGAGCGGGCAGGCGATAGATGGTGTAGGAACGGCTGCCGGATTGGAGTGTGGACCGGCTGGCAAAGCTATTCATCGTTACATGACCTTTCTCGGCCTGGACATAGGCGGGCCGATGACGTGGGATTGTTTGCTGCGCGGTCCATCGGGACGCTGGCGATGCGGAACAATCCGAAGAATTTTTATGGAGATAGATTACTCAGCGCGGGGAATCTGCGTCCATCCCCGATCATGATGACCGCGGCGGAAGCGCTTGAGCCGCGGACGGGCGGAATGTGCGTGAGCGACGCGCATGTTCGCCCACAATTTTAGCGCGAGGGAACAAGAGTTGGGAATCAGGCACTATGCGCTGCCTTCGCCCGCTTACGCCACACGGGCAGCAGGTCGCTTGCTGCCAGATGCAGCGCTACCCAGAGCGTGAACCAACCGATGCCCAGGATGGGCGTAACCGCCGATTGGACTGACTGAATTGCGGGAACCGGCGAGATAGCGGAAACGGCCCAGCCGAGAGCGATGACGCAGAGATTTACAAGCAGAATAGGCCCGATGGCAAGCAGGCGGTCGCGAGTGCGATCGCGGCCATAGGCGTAGCTTCCCATGTAGTGAAAGAAGCTGGCTCCGGCCACATGGAAGACATAGACGCCTGTGCGGAAGGCAGGCGTCATGTAGGCTCCGTAGGTCCCCCACACCAGCGATTCGCCAAGAAAGAAGAGCGAAACCAGAGCCAGCTTCTGGCCACCATGAAAAAGCTGCTGCCAACCGCCGGACCCGAAGACGAGAAAGGCAAGGATTATGGTGCATGCCAGCAACAATGAACGATGCTGCTGGATGTGCCCCGCATCGAAGAGCACCACCGTGAGCCATGCGAAGGAGACAACCGGCGACCATGCAGTGCGCCAGGCATTCCTGCTTCGCGGCAGTAAATCCCCGGCGAAAACTACCTCTGCCTTGACGAAGTGGGCGATGAACCAGATCCAGACCAGCGCGCTGAAGAGGCCAACACCGAGGAGAGCGCGCAATACCACAAGAATTGCGAGGGCAGCGGCGACTAGCATCCAATAGCCTGCCTGCCATTGCCATTTCAGCCGCGCCAGCGCACCCCATTGACCGCGGCCTGCATAGAGGAAGTGCGCCCAACCAGCGAAGGCGGTGAGCGCGTAGAGATTCAGCACCTCCGGCGATATGGCTCCGCTCCAGATACCGGATGGAACGCTCTTCACGAGTGGAAACGGCAGGCTGAATCCCACTCCCAGCAGCAGAAAAGTAAGCGCGAGCGCCAGCCAGGGGCGGCTCGCGGGCTGTTTCAACTCGACTGTTTGGGCTTCGGGAGACGGCATCTCTGGCTTTTGCTATAGGCTCAATCTACATTGCCATAAGGGAGTTTTCCATGTCTTTACGTGCGGCTTGTTGTTTGTTTGTCCTTCTCATTGGCGCGGGAATTTCCGGCACCGCCCAGACGGGAGCTGGAGCACCCTCCTGGCCAACGCAGAGCGCCTGGGTGGCTCTGCCCAACTTCAAGTTCGGCAGCGGCGAAACGCTGCCCGTGCTCAAGCTGCATTACCTGACGCTTGGCACACCGCACCACAACGCCGCGGGCCACGTGGACAATGCAGTCCTTCTGCTGCACGGCACCGGAGGCGACGCGCATTCGCTCCTGAATCCCGCCTTCTCGAATGTTCTCTTTGTGCCCGGAGGCATCCTCGACATCACAAAATACTTCCTCATTCTGCCGGATGACATCGGCCACGGCCAGAGCTCCAAGCCATCCGACGGCCTGCACGCGCACTTCCCTGCCTACGACTACGACGACATGGTGCGCAGCCAGCGCATGATGCTGGACGACCTGAAGATCGATCACCTGCGCCTGATTCTTGGCACCTCCATGGGCTGCATGCAGACCTTTGTCTGGGGAGAAACCTATCCTGCGTTTGCCGACGCTCTCGCCCCATTTGCCTGCCTGCCGGTGCAGATTGCCGGGCGCAACCGCATGATGCGCTATATGGCAATCCGGGCCGTCAAGGACGACCCTGCATGGATGGGCGGCGAATACAGAACCGAGCCGGTGCAGGGGCTGCGCACGGCCAACGAGATTGTCATGATCATGGGCTCCAGCCCGTTACAGATGCAGAAGCAGGCGCCCACACGCCAGCTGGCCGAGCAATACGTGGACCGATTTCTGGATCATGCGACAGGCACGCCCGACGCCAACAATCTCATCTACTATTTCAACGCCAGCCGCAACTACGATCCCTCGCCGCGCCTTGAAGCGATCACTGCCCCGGTCTTGTGGATCAACTCAGCGGATGACTTCATCAATCCGCCAGAGCTGGGCATTGCACAGAAGCAGGTAAAGCGTATGCCGCACGCACGCTTTATTCTGTTACCCATCACGGATGAGACGCGCGGGCATGGAACGCACACCATGGCGGCGGTCTGGAAGGACCATCTGGCCCAGTTCATGCGTGAGACGGAGCCAAATCCGTAGCTTTTATACTGACATGGACGAGGTCTTCTTCCCCCCATGAGTGATTTGGAAGGACTCACCGGCCTTTGGTCGCGCTTTCTAGCGTGGCTGACGCGCCGTATGCCAAGCGAGCGGCAACGGTTACTGGTATTCACGATCGTTGCGGGCGGAATGTGCGGGCTTGCCGCGGTGGCCTTTCACGGCTCCATCCAAATCCTGGAAAAGCTGATGATCGAGCGCGCCAATTGGGCGCCAGGCCACTGGTGGATATTCTGGACCATCCTGACGCCGGGGCTGGGCGGCCTCGTGGTGGGTTTGGGGCTCACCTACTGGGTTCCGGCAGCGGCGGGCAGCGGAATTCCGCAGGTCAAGGTTGCGTACGAGTTGCGATCCGGGCTGGTTTCGCTTCGGGAAACGGTTGGGAAATTCGTTCTCTGTGCCGTGCAGCTTGGCTCCGGCGCTTCGCTCGGCCTGGAAGGCCCTACCGTGCAGATCTGCGCTGGCGTGAGCAGCCTGCTGGCCCGTGGCGCGCGTCTCAGTCCGGTCTATCAGCGGCGCATGGCCTCCGTGGGCATGGCTGCGGGTATTGCCGCCGCGTTCAACGCGCCCATTGCGGCCATTACCTTTACTCTGGAAGAGCTGATTGGCGATCTTGACCAGACGATGCTCTCCGGCATTATTGTGGCCGCGGCGCTGGCTGCGGTGGTGGAGCACAGAATCCGCGGCGGCAACCCTATCTTTCACGTCCCGCGGCCCTATGAGCTGGTACACTCCTCGTCCCTGGTGTGGTATGCGCTGGTGGGCGTGCTGGCAGCCGTTGTCTCCGTGGCTTTTCAGGAGTCGCTGCTCTGGCTGCGGGCAAGGTTCAAGCAATGGACAGCCGTGCCGAAGTGGGTGCATCCGGCCATGGGCGGGCTGGCTACGGGTGCGCTTGCCGTGCTGGGCTTCCAGTTCTTTCACCACAACGGTATTGCCGGCGACCCGTATGGAACGCTGACCTGGGCGCTGACCGGCACCATGCCGCTGGCGCTGATGGCCTCGTTCTGCGTGCTTAAGCTGGCCGCCACGGTCTGCTCGTACTCCAGCGGAGGTTCAGGCGGCATCTTTGCTCCGGCGCTCTTTATGGGCGCCATGCTGGGCGGCTCGGTGGGCTGGCTGGATGTGGCGGTTTTTCACCACTCCTCCGATGAGATTGGCGCATTTGCCGTGGTGGGTATGGGAGCGGTCTTCGCGGGCATCATTCGCGCGCCCATGACCTCGATCCTGATTGTCTTTGAAATGACCGGAGGCTACGGGCTTGTGCTTCCGCTGATGATCGCCAATATGAGCGCCTACGCGCTGGCGCGGCACTGGCGTCCGCTGCAGATTTACGAGGCGCTACTGGAACAGGACGGCATCCACCTGCCGCATGGTGGTGCGCAGCCGGAGGCGCCTCCGGTGTATCCCGGAAACCAGACTGAGGACGCGACGGTGTAGAAATCAGCTTCGATGAGGATCAGCGGATGTAAGTGAGCGTAGATATTACAGTCGAAGCGAAGGTTAAATTGTCGAAAAAGTGGATGCTTATCTCTATCTTGGTCCCAGGGATTTGCTGCTGAATGAAGCGACTCCAGCGAATATTGTCCTCGACATGGATTACATGGGCGAACTTCAGCGAAGGGCGGCGATCATGAAAAACGGGCTGATGGCGGACGAGGTCAATCCACAAAAAATTTCCGAACGCGATTCCAATCCGTTCTTCTACGACCCGGACGAGCTTCGTAACCTGATGCAGCCGCCTGGCCTTCCTTCGTCTTCTTCAAGCAATGGGAACTGAAGCCAAACTCGCTCTAAAACCTGTACAACGCCGCAGCTGGATAGTCGAATCCGCCGAAGGAATTAACCGAGTCGATTTTGAGATGGGGTTGCTAGTCGTTGCAAATCGCAGTATCGCTCACTGCTTCTGGTTGTACATAAACATCGCCTGCAGCTCCAGGTATGGTCCGTGGAACTCGCGCGGCAGCGGCGGGTAGGTGGAGCCGCGGATCGCGCCCCAGGCGGCACGATCAAGGCCCGTACGATCAAGGCCCGTATCGCCGGAGCGGCCTACAAGACTCATGTCTGTGACCTGGCCGTTGGGCAGCACCTTGAACTGAATCACCACGACGCCAGCCTTGAGGATAGGCGGGTTCACCTCGTCGGGAATCAGCGGATCCCAGGTGCGCTCCGTCTCGCGGTGCCAGCGAATGAGCCAGTTGTTAAAGTCCACACCCTGCGTGTTTGAAAGCACCCGAACGCCACCGCCGCTTGCGCCGGGGTGCATGGCCATGCCGTCGCCGCCATTGGGGAGCTGTCCTGCGTTGTAGCTGCCGCCCTTTTGCGCCGCGCCGCGCATGGCCTGGTTCAGCTGGTCAGCAGGGTTCTGCGAGCCAAGCTGGAAGGCCTTTGCCGGAACGGAAGAAGGTCGCGGAGCCTCCGTTGCGGGCTGAGGAGTTGGCGGAGGCGGAGTGGGCTGCGGCAGAGCAGGCTGCTCGACTTTTGCCTGCTGCTGCGGCGGCTCAGGCTGCGGAACCGGAGGCTTGGGTTTGGCGGCTTCCTCGCGCTGCAGCGTATCCAGCGTCTTGCGGTCGATCTGCGGCCTGGGCGTGACGGGCTTGATGGCCACCTTGGGCTGGTACTTCTGCATCAGGTCCGGCGGTAAATCAAGATATTTCAGGTCTTTGCGTTCCTTGATGGCAGCGAACGGGTCGATCACCGGCGGCACTTTGAGGATGTACCTTGGAATCCAGGTAAGCGCCGAGATCAGCAGGATATGAAAGAGAACAGCCCACAGAACGCCTTCGCGGAGGCGCGCCCAGCGGCGCTCGTCCTCCAGCTCCGAAATTACGTCCAGCAGTTCGTGCGTCTCGTAGTCGAGCCAGCGCGAGGTGCTGCGCCCACCGGAACTAGCCGTGGATGGCTCGTTCTGATCTGAAGGCGGCGGCGGCTCCGGCTCACCAGGCGGGTTAGGGCCGGGAGCGTTGCTGCTGGTTGGCACTACTGAGGTGGGCATTCGTGGGGCAGAAAGTCCGGCGCTCGCTCGTACGCGGCGCGGCTCTTTCTCGGTTCCTTTCTTCCTATTCTCTCATTGAGGCCGCGTGAGCGAAAGCACGCTCCACACGGGACGCCCCGGCAAGACGCGCCACGTACAATGTACCTTGTCTAATTGACGGTTTTGCGCGCTGAAAGGGAACAGTTTGAAGCAATTTTTTGCCCACCTGCTGAGCATTCTCCAGAACAAATGGAAATTCGTCATCTGGCCTGCTCTTCAGGTGATGGGCCCTTGGGGAGCGCTCCTCAGTTCAATTCTGGATTCCTCATCTATTCCGATTCCGATGGACTTCGCCATTGCAGCGTGGGTCTCGCATGACAAAACCCACTGGTGGCTCTATGTGTTGCTGGCGGCGGCGGGATCGGCCATCGGCGGGTTGCTGCCGTATGGGGTTGGCCGCGCCGGCGGAGAACTTTTCCTGCTCAAGCGTATTAACCGCGAGAAATTTGAGCAGATGCGCAATCGCTTTGAGCGTCAGGAGTTCTGGGCCATGGCAATCCCCTCAATGATGCCGCCGCCCACGCCGTGGAAGGTCTTTGCATTTGCAGCCGGCGTCTTTGAAATGCGCATGCCGCTCTATATGCTGGCAATCTTCGTGGGCCGCATTGTGCGCTGGGGTCTACTATCCGTGCTGGTGATCAAGTTCGGGCCGGATGCCGTGAACATAGTGGCACACCACGGCAAGCTGGTAGCTGCGGTTCTTGCGCTGCTGATAGTGGTGGGCGTGATTGTGTGGTGGATGAAGCGCGAGCGGGCGGCTACTCGTCCAGCAGCTTAATGATTTCGTCCAGATCGAAGCGGCACTTGCTTCCTGGGAGATCGAAGGCTGTTTCCGTAAGCGGCTCAAGCGCTCCGGCACGGAAGCGGAAGTGCTTGCCGTCGGGGTCCAGCACGAGAATTGTCTGGATGCCCATCTGCTCGTAGTCGGCAAGCTTGGTCATCATGCGCGTAACCGAGTCCTCCGGTGAGAGAACCTCGAAGACTGCGATGGGTGGATGCGTAATGACCTCTTCGATGGGAAGGCTGCGATCAAGAACGGCCACATCGGGCACGCGAAAGTTGAACTTCCTCACCTGCACGCGAAGCTCTGCCGCAGCCCGGATGTTCCATTCGAGGCGGCGGCTGCGGAAGTAATCGAGAATTGCCGCCTGCAAATCTGCGTGACTCCATTCGCCCATCGTTCTCTCCTCGATCACGCCATCCACATATTCCGCATCCGGCTCATAGGAGGAGTGGAGATACTCGTCGAGCGTCACAAAGGGAAGCTGGGCAGCAGCAGCCATAACACGATCCTCCTTGCGAGGATTTTAGCGCGAAACCGAAGAAATTAGTGCGAAACCGGAGCCGTCTGCACGGTAGAAGTGCGATGCACCAGCGCGGGCACTCCGAAGGCCAGGCCGGCGACGATGGCCGTGGAGATCAGGTCGTTCTCGTAGCCGTGGAAGGCAAGCGCGGCAACATAGCAGTCGCCCAGTCCGGCCAGCGTGTGAGGATACAAACCGCCGCCGATCCAGACCGCAAAATTGTTCACGAGGAAGAACGAGGTGGGACCAATCAAAATAGCCGAAGCCAGGCGGACCAGCGTGGTCTTATCGCGGAGCAGGATACGGCCCAGCACCATGGCCGCTGCATACCAGAGCCAGGTGACGACATAGGCCGGCGCCTCGAAGGTGTAGCGATAGAAGAAGACTGTCAGAACATAGTCCGTAGCCATCAGCGCTGCCACGGGCACCAGCATCTCCCGCCAGGAACGCCGCGCCCCAAAATAGAGCAGGCTTCCACCTACGGCGGTGAAGTTAAACCACGGCGCATGTGGGATGAGACGGCTCAGCACGGCAATCAGCAGAAGAAGATAAGCGGGCATGTGTACCTCCATGCGTTCCGACTCTCCGCTTCCAGCATTGCAGGCGGAGAATGGTCTACCTTCTATTCTGCGGCGCAGAAGCAGCAAGGTCAACCATAATGACTCTATTTCTGCTCCTTTGATCCCATGCCTTCGGCAGCTTCCTCGCGGCCGTCCACGATGTACACCCACCCACCCAGGCTGGCTGGCGGGCGGCGGCTTTGACCGGCGAGTAAAGCGTAGGAGAATCGCAGATCGCTGAATTCGACTGTGGTCCAGGTGCGATCGGGAGGCAGTTTCGGCGGGTCTATTCCAGGAACGGGCGACTGCCCCAGATCGCGCACGACGGGCCAGGAAGACCAATCGAGATAGACCTGACCCAGCGGCGTGTGTTTGGCGGCTTCGACGGCGGGAGTTATTTCAGGCTTGTAGAGAACGTCCGCATTCGGGTCGCTTTCGATTGCTCCGGTAAGGGTGTTGATTTCAGCGGTCCGGTAATAAGCCGGCGTTTCAAGAATCGCGTGCCAGCGCCACGGGTTTATTGGGTAAGGCTCAAGCGCGACGCGAACCACCGGCGCAGTGGCCACCTGCGTGTGACCGAGCAGCGTGCGCGCCTGCGACTGCTCAAACCAGCGCCAACCCCAGAGCGCAACCATGCCAGTGAGCGCAAAGATGGCCCAACCGCGCCCGCGAAAGCGCTGCCTGCGCGCGCCAATCTCGCTGTCCGTTGCGCCGAAGATGAGGGGCAGAATGAGCGCCAGCGCAAAGAGCGCCCACAGGATTGGTTCCGCAATGAAAACAAGGTCGCCCGAGTACCAGCGCGGGTTGAATGGAAAAAATGGACGCACGCCATAGTTGTTTGTCCAATCGAGCAGAATGTGGCTGAGCGCGGCAATGAGAGCTGTGGCGTAGAGCCACGCCCACTGAATGGGCTGGTCTCCCGGACGCCGCTTTCGCGCATAATGCAATAACGCCACCGCGCCGACAATGACCGCGGCAACCACCGGCGCGCCGATGAGCGTGTGCGTAATGCCGCGATGATGCTTGAGCCCTTCAACCGGCCCGCGCAGGCCCCAGAGGACGTCGAGATCCGCGGCCTCGGCGGCCAGCACAGCGGCCAGCGTTGCGTAGGCCGTTTTGCGGTTTAGCCCGGCGCGGCCAATGCAGGCTCCGGTGAGGAAGTGCGTGATGGGTTCCATGCTCTCTGGCGACCATCTTACCTTGTGCGTGCGGCCTCTTATAATCCTCCCCATGAGCGCGAACGAGCGAGCACATCATGACGACCTGAAACGGATAGAAGAACTGCGCGCAGACCTGCGCCATCATGAGCATCTGTACCACGTTCTCGACGCGCCCGAAATCAGCGACGCCGAGTACGACAAGCGCATGAACGAGCTGAAGAAGCTTGAGGCCGCGCATCCGGAACTGATCACGCCGGACTCGCCGACGCAGCGCGTAGGTGGCAAGCCGGCGGAGGGCTTTGTGAAGGCGGCGCACTCGCGGCCCATGCTGAGCCTGGACAACGCCTACAACGAAGAGGATCTGCGCGACTGGGATCGGCGCGTGCATGAGTTGGCCGGAAGCCTTCCCGTGGAGTACACGGCAGAGCTCAAGCTGGACGGCTTGAGCGTGGCTTTGCATTACGAGGCTGCAGAAGACGGTGGCGCGCGTCTTGCGCTCGGCCTGACGCGCGGCGATGGACAAGTGGGCGAAGATGTGACTACAAACATTCGCACCATTCGCAGCGTGCCGCTTACGATTTCCGCCTCCGCGCTCAAAGCGCTGCATGGAGCGAATCGCTTCGAGGTGCGCGGCGAAGTAGTAATGCCGGAAAAGGGCTTTGAGCTTCTGAACAAAGAGCGCGAGGCCCAGGGCTTGCCGCCGGCGGTCAATCCACGCAACGCGGCTGCCGGAACGCTACGCACGCTCGATCCAAATATCGTGGCCGCGCGCCGCCTGGTCTTCTTTGCATACTTTCTACTGATCGACGGCGAGTATCTGGCCGCAGGGCAGAACGCCACACTCGATGCACTCACCGCGCTGGGCTTTCGCGTGAATCCGCACCGCGAAAAGATGCGCGATGTGGAAGCCATGCTGCGATTTATCGCGTCCACGGAACAGCAGCGAGCAGCGCTAGGCTATGAGATCGATGGCGTGGTCATCAAGGTGGACTCGCATGCCACACAACTGCGGCTTGGCTACACAGGCCGCGCGCCGCGCTGGGCTATTGCGTATAAATTTGCTGCGCAACAGGCTGTCACACAGCTTGAAAACATAATGATCACAGTGGGCCGCAGCGGCAAGCTCACCCCGACGGCGATGCTGACTCGGGTCTTCGTCGGCGGCGTCACGGTGAGCCGCGCCACGCTGCACAATGCCGACTTTATTGAGCGCATGGGCCTGGTCATCGGGGACTGGGTGCGTATCGAGCGCAGCGGCGATGTGATCCCCAAGGTCGTAGAGGTCGTCGAAGACGCGCAACATCCGCGCGGAAAACTCCGTTTCTCTTTCCCTTCGGACTGTCCTGAGTGTCATAACCCCGTGGCGCGAGAAGAGGGCGAGGCAGACTGGCGCTGCGTGAATGCCGACTGCCCGGCAAAGCTGCGCGAGACGCTGCTGCACTTCGGCGCGCGCGATGTGATGAACATCGAGGGTCTCGGCGAAGCCGTTGTTGCACAGCTCCTCGACCGCGGCCTGGTGCATCATGTGGCGGATCTCTACTCGTTGACGGAGGAACAGCTTGTCGGCCTCGAACGCTTCGCGGAGAAATCCGCGCGCGCACTGCTCGCTGAGATCGAGCGATCAAAAAAGGCAGGCCTCGCGCGCGTCGTTATGGGCCTGGGCATCCGTTTCGTCGGCGAGCGTACGGCGCAGCAGTTGGCGGAGGAGTTTGGCTCGATCGACGCGCTGATGGCTGCGAGCGCGGAAGAACTGGAACGAGTTGAGGAGGTTGGGCCGCGCATCTCGGAGTCGATTCTCGACTTTTTTGCGCGGCCTGCGAATGTGAAGCTTGTCGAAAGCCTCAAGGTCGCCGGCGTGAATATGACTGCGGAGAAAAAGCAACGTTCCGCGGAACTGCTTGGGCTGACCTTCGTCTTAACCGGCACGCTTCCCACATTGAGCCGCGACGACGCGAAGCAGCAGATTGAAGCCGCCGGAGGGAAGGTTTCCGGCTCGGTCAGCAAAAAGACGAACTACGTGGTAGCCGGTGAAGACGCCGGTTCCAAGCTCGACAAAGCGCATGAGCTGAAGATTCCGGTACTGGACGAGTCCGGGCTGTTGGAAATGCTCAAGAAGTAATTATCTGCCGAAGGTTTCCCGCTTGCGTTCGCGCTCCCATGCGCTGGCGCGCCACTGGTGCGAAGCATATTTCGGCGTCTCGGCCGCAGGCGGCATGGGAGATTCAGGCGTGCGCCCAGGCCGCATCTCGCTCGCAGCAGCGGGTGTGGGAATCAGCCGCGCCGAAGATCCATATTCGTCCCCGTACTCGTCCTCACAGGCGGCTTGTGAGTGAGCAAAGCTCTGAGCGGCAGCGCGAGGTTTCTGCGCGGCAGGCTCAACAGCGGGCGGTTGCTGCGGCATAGCCTGCGGAACTGTCTGCGTTTCAAAGGAAGCCTGTTCGGCGGCGGCCATCTCGCGGTCTTCCGCAATAGCCTGTGCCATGAACTCATCTACAAGTTTGTGCAGGCATGTCTGGCCGCAGAGATGGCGGGAGCCGGCGCGCTTGCAGTAACGGGAGTTCCAGCCGCCGATGCGAAGCTCGCCCGCGTGCTCGTAAGCCACAAACCAGTGATTGGTCTGCTTCTTCTCTGCCCCGCAGATGTCGCATGAAATGGCCAGTCGGATCACCGGAACCGTCTCCTTATCAACACGACCGGAACCGCGTTGTTCTTCATTTATCGTACGGGCGTAACGAAACGCGAGTGCCGGCAAAGGAGCAGCAGCTCTGGTGCCAATTTGGTAGCAAATGCAGCGTTGGGTTCCCGAAATGAAAACGCCCGCCGCGGAGTTGTCAAGGTAGACCTTGTCCGGGCGGGCGTTGCAATTCCCTGCAGGCACACTACGGCGTGGCGAAGTAACCCTTGTTCGCGCGTACCTGGTAGCGGCGGTCATTGCAGTAGAGATAGATGGTTCGGAAAGATCCGTCCAACTTGAAATCTGCCGGCGTATACGTAAGCAGGTACTGGCTGCGCAGCTCGGCCTGAATATCCTTGAAGCTTGCGGACATTTCCTCTACCGATGGCGGAAAGAAGACCTGGCCGCCGGTGGCGGTAGCCATATCCGCCAGCACCTTGTCGCCCTTGCCGCGGCTGGGCGTCCAGTTGGTGCTGATCGCGTAGATAATCGTCTCGGCGCGCTGGCACATCTTGATGGCTTCATCCTCACGCACGCGGCTCTGGTTGTCGTCGCCGTCGGTAATCAGGATCATGGCCTTGCGAACCGGTTCCACGCCGCGCTGCGAAAGGAGCTTGTCGCGGCAGGCGGTGTAAACAGCGTCGAACATTGCCGTGCCGCCGCCGGGACGCAGCCGGTTAATGCCGGTTTCCAGGCCATCCAGGTTGTTGGTCCAGTCCTGCATAATAGTCGGCGTCACATCAAAGCCCATCACAAAGGCTTTGTCGTTCTGCGGCTTGATGGTGGACATGAGAAACTCGATAGCCGACTGCTGCTCGAACTCGAAACGCGTGCGGATGGAAGTGCTGGCGTCAATCACAATGCCTACGCGCATGGGCAGGTTGGTCTGCTGGCGGAAGGAAGTGACGCGCGCCGGCGCCTTCTGGTCATCGAGCAGCGCAAAGTCGCTCTGCTGCAGGTTGGAAATGTAGCGCCCGTGCCTGTCTGTAACGGTGAAGATGAGACTCACTTCGTTCACGCCGATATGAAGCACCTGGTCAGTGCTGCCAGGGGCTGGGTTCTGATTCTGCGCGGGCGGCTGGGCCGGAGGCTGCTGTTGCGCCGGTGGCGTTGGCGTAGCGGGTTGCTGCGCGGCAAGCGGCATAAAAGCAAAGACGGCAAGCACAGCGCAAGCTGTGGCACGGACCAGCCGGTGGCGTACCGGCGCTGAATCAGGAAACTTTACGATCATGACGTTCTTAATACTATCAACCCACTCTGTCCGCGTTCGTGTCCGGGCCCGATCCCTGGGCCGCTTCCAGGCTGGCCAGAAAATCCGTAAGCTCCGGCGGCAGGGGCGCTTTTAGATGGACTTGCTTACCTGTGACGGGGTGAGCAAACTCCAGCTCAGCAGCATGCAGAAAGTTACGCTCGAGCTTCAGCCGTTCGGCAGGCCTGTTTCGCCGCGCCGCGCGCGAAGTCACTACATTCGAGGCCACCTGGTCGGTCAGATGGCCGGATGCGCTGTACAGCGTATCGCCCACCACAGGATGCCCAATGGACGCCATGTGCACGCGAATCTGGTGCGTGCGGCCGGTCTCGATGCGAACCTCAACCAGCGTGAACTTGCCGAAGCGCGTAGCGATACGACGCAGCACCGTGTAATGCGAAACAGCCGAGCGCGCGACGCCGTCTTCGGCATCGGCCGCAATACGCGTAGTCATGCGCGTGCGGCGCGCGGGGTCGCGCGCAATCGCCGCGTTGATGGTGCCACGCGCGCGCTCCACATTCCCCTGAACCAGCGCGATGTAGGTCTTCTTCATCTCGCGCGCGGAAAATTTCTTAGCCAAAGCTGCATGCGTGCGGTCGTTCTTGGCCACAACAATCAGCCCGCTGGTCTCCTTATCGAGCCTGTGCACAATGCCGGGACGCAGATCGCCGCCCGTAGCTGAGAGCTTCTGGAAGCGATGCAGCAGCGCATTCACCAACGTGCCTTTGTTGCGCTCGTCGTCGCTTGCGCCGGAGCCGGCATGCACCATCATGCCGGCAGGCTTATCGATCACGGCGAGATTGCTGTCCTCATAGACAACGCTGAGCGGAATGTCCTCCGCAGTGGCTTTGAGCGGCACCGGGCGCGGCTCGCCTGAAATCTCAATACGTTCGCCGCCGCGCAGTTTGAGCGAGGCCTTCGGTGCATCCTCATCCACACGCACGCCGCCCTGGTCGAGCAGCAGTTGCACGCGCGAACGGCTTACGCCGTCGAGTTGCGAGGCGAGAAATGCATCCAGCCGCTGGCCGGCGGCCTCTGCGGGGACAATGATCGTTTGTATCTCAGGCATGGCTTGCCTCTTTCCTATGGCGCTCAAACAGCAACAGCGCACCTGCTAGAACCAGTATGACCGCCGCGATCTGCGGGCCATCCAGCGCCCCATGCAAAATTGCGCCGCGGCCTTCCCTGTCACGCCAGAACTCCGTGACAAAGAGAACCACCCCGCCGCCCAGCAGGCCGATGCCCGCGGCATCTCCCGCTCTGCGCCGCATAAACACGACTGCCGCAAGCCCCATCGCCAGCGTGAGCATGCCGAAGGCCGCATAGGCCTGCACCGGATGCACCGCGATGCCGAGCGGAGCACCGCTCCAGCGCGCGGCAAGCGGGCTTGTGTACGTCACAGCCCACGGAACCGACGCGGGAATGCCATAACCGGAGCCGGCCAGCAGCGCGCCCACCTGCTCAAAGGCAAGCGCCAGCACGACAGGCGCAGCCAGCACATCCGCAGTGATGAGCAAAGGCAGCTTCATTATGCGCGCATAGATCCACGCGGCCAGCAGGCCGGCCAGCGCGCCCGCACCCGCCAGCAGCGGGTTATGAATCATGGCCAGGCCCAGCATCCACATGGGGTGCACAAGCAGGTCGCGCCAGTTGAAGGCGATAAGCAGCAGCCGCGCGGCAATGAGCGTAGTGCAAAGCGCGAGAATCGAAAGATTCCACACGTGCTGAGGAGCGATGCCCACAATTACCGCCAGCCGCTGGGCCAGCAGAAGCGCAAGCAGCACGCCTAGGGCAGCAATCGCGCCATAGCTGGGAATATAAACAGCGCCGATGTGGAAGAGAACCGGATACACAAATGTCAGAATACGTTATTCGACACGGTTGCACCCGACTCGAGATGAGTAGAAGCCGACCCACTGGGCCGTGCACGATGCGCTGGTGAACCCGTCCTTAGACGGTGGAGCTCTCCGCGGTTCATTAGGCATTCCGGACTGGCGGACACTGCACACAAAACCGATTGTCGAGTCGAGCCCCTGTTCATGAATGTTGGTTCATCCAGCGTTGACCGAACACCTGCTTCGCAGGCCGGTTTCTAATGCGGATAGTAGGAGGGTTGGCTGGGAATTGCAAGTCTTGTGCGCAAGGACGCATTGTGCTAGGCCAATTTTGGGAATGCGTCCCCGTGCGCGGAAAGGCTCGCTGCGGAAGCAAATTTTGCGCTTAGTTACTCTCCGAACGCTGCTTCAGTGCCACTGCATCGGAG
>NZ_JBEKYX010000005.1:0-76160 GCF_049510455.1 Occallatibacter sp.
TTCACCTCGGACGTGAACGGCACGACTCCGGTGGACGAGTCCACGGTCAAGCCCATCAAGCGCGTTCCCCTGGCTGAAAAGAAACATAAGAAGGCCAAGGCGGCAGCTGCACAGCAGTAGAAAGCACCTTCTCAGTAACCATCGAGGCTGGCCGGAATCTCCGGTCAGCCTCGACTTTTATAGGCAAAATGTTTTCCAATACAAATGGCGGACTCTTTATGCAGCCGTTTTTGCACCCTGGACGAAACCATTGAAGACTTGCCTGAAGTTCTCTCGTTGCCGCTACAGCCAAATCAGGTCCAGCCACATCACTTCCAGCCTGGTTCTCTTTCTTGCTCTTCTTGCATCGCACACACATTTCAGCAGAGCGCAGGGTCTCTGGCGCACCGTTGGGCCGGATGGTGGCGATGCACGATCCCTGGTCTCGGTTCCGGGTCATCCGGAGCATCTCTATCTCGGCACAGCTCTCAGCACCATCTATGAATCCGGAAACGGTGGCGAATCCTGGAAGCGGCTGTCCCGCCTGGATCCGGCTGACGACCTGGTGATCGCGCATATCGTCATTGATCGCGCGGATGCCTCACGCATTCTCGTCGCCGCCTGGCGCTTCGATAAGCCGGAAGGCGGCCTTTACGTCAGCCATGATGCCGGCCGCACCTGGAGTGAAGACCCGGCCCTCAAAGATAAGCCGGTATTCGCGCTCGCGGAGTCGCCTTCCGATCCGAAAATCTTCATTGCGGGCACGCTTGAAGGTGTCTTCCGTTCTACCGATACAGGGGCCACATGGACGCTCATCAGCCCGCCTGGAAACAAGGAAATTCACGAGGTTGAATCGCTCGCCATTCATCCCTTGAATCCCGATATTATCTACGCCGGCACATGGCACCTGCCGTGGAAGACAAGCGACGGTGGCAAGACGTGGGAAAACATCAAGCAGGGTGTCATTGACGACTCGGATGTTTTCTCAATCATTATCGATCCGGTCAGCCCCAGCATCGTCTACGCCAGCGCCTGCAGCGGCATCTACAAAAGCGAGACAGCGGGCATGCTCTTCAAAAAGATTCAGGGCATTCCCGCCACGGCGCGGCGCACGCGCAAGCTCAAGCAGGATCCCGTGAACCGCGATACGGTGTATGCCGGAACCACTGAGGGCCTCTACAAAACCACAGACGGCGGCAAGACCTTCCAGCGCATGACGGGGCCGGATGTCATCGTCAACGATGTGTGGATCGATCCGGAAAACCCCAACCGCGTGCTGCTGGCTACGGATCGCGGCGGCGTGCTGGCCAGCAATGATGCCGCTGTCACCTTCACGGCCTCCAATCGCGGCTTTTCGGCGCGCAAGGTGGAAGCGCTTCTGGTCGATTCCGTCAATCCCGCAAAGCTCTACGCCGGTGTAGCGAATGACAAATCCTACGGCGGAGCCTTTGTTTCTACCAACAGCGGCGAGGAGTGGAAGCAGATTGCCGACGGTCTCGGCGGGCGTGACGTCTTTGCACTCAGCCAGGCGCAGGACGGCACCATCGTTGCCGGCACCAACAGCGGCATCTTTGCCCTGGATCAGGCTTCCGGCGCATGGACTCCTCGCAACACCATCGTGAATACCATTGCGCAGGAAGTTAAGAAGGTTGTGCGCGGTAAACGCGTCAACACGGTGCAGGCCGTTGAGCAGAAGCTCGAGCTCTCCAGCCGTATCTACGCGCTCGATCTCTCCACCGATGTCTGGGTTGCTGCCGCTGAGGGCGGCATTTACACCAGCCACGATCAGGGCGCCACATGGCAGGGAGGTCCTGTAGCCGGGTCAGGCGATTATCGCGCCGTGGCAGCGCATGGCTCCACGATGGCAGCCGCGCGGCCCGACAATCTGGCAGTTTCCACGGATGCCGGGCAGTCCTGGATGCCGATGCCGATTCCCACGGCCATTACCCGCGTGTATCGCGTGGTTTTCTCCGCCAATGGAGCCATGTGGCTGGGCACGCGTGAAGGGGTTTACTTCTCGCGTGACCAGGGCAAAAACTGGCTGTGGCTGCACCGCCTGCCGATGGTGGACGTAAATGGTCTGACCTACGACGCACAGCAGGATCGAATATTGGCCAGCTCACGCGGCAGTGATTTCGTTTATTCCATTGACGTTAAGTCGCTTACCTGGACCTGGCAAAAGACCGGCTTCCCGCTCTCCATGGTGCGGGCCGCAGCCGGTCACCTTGTTGCGGCGTCACGCGCGGATGGAATTCTACTGGAGTCCGCAACAGAGCAGGCTAAAGACGGAGAAGCCGTTTCCAGCAAACCCGCGCAGCAATAGCCTTTCAAGCTGAAACTACCCGAGGGAATCAATCCGCGCGGCCAGATTGAAATCCTTCGCCGTGAGGCCGCCGGCGGAGTGCGTCACCAGCGCAAGCCGCACTTTGTTGTAGCGGATGTCTATATCCGGATGGTGACCGGCGGACTCTGCCAGTTCGCCCACCTTGTTCACAAAGGCAAGCGCAAAACGGAAATCGGCAAGCTCAAAGGTGCGTGTGAGCTCGCCGTTCACAATCTGCCAGGAAGGCGTCTTCGCAAGCTGCTGGTCGATCTCGGCTGAAGAAAGAAGGGAATCGGACATTGTGCTGCTCCTGCCGTTCAGCATATCGAACCAGCGCGGTCTGAACAGCATGACAAGACAAAAAATCGGCGAGGCCAACGCTGCGGAGCAATTGGACCTCGCCTGAGGAACGACCCTTTCTGGTTTGGGAGGGATCAGTGAATTCTTACGTCGCCTGAGCCTGTCTGGATGTGTACATCGGGGCCTCCGCCATTCACACGGCCTGCAATATGGTGATGATCGAAGTCACCCTGTATGGTCATTTCGTGGTCACTGTGTACAGAACCGGAGCCAGTATGCGCATCGAGATTGAATCCCGCGCTGCCCGTCCAGAGTTCGATATTTCCGGAGCCGGTTGTAAGTCTCCATTCGCCGGCTGGCGTTCCCGTTATCTTCAGATCGCCTGAGCCGGTTCCCGCATGCAGCGCGCCATGCACGTCCTTGAGCTCGATATTGCCGGAGCCTGTCCGTGCCGTAACTTCGCCTGAACCGGTCTGCTCGGCCACAATATCGCCCGAGCCGGTGTTTACAGCAAAGTTGCCGTGAAGCCCCGAAGCATGGATATTTCCGGAGCCAGTTCCGAGCTTCGAATTCTCTCCCACACCGTCGTCGGTAATGTCGCCGGAGCCGGAATGCGCCTCAAGAAATGAGTCCGCCGGAGCCTGAATTTCATAGTCAATCGAGATGTTTTTCAGGTTCTCGTTGTGCGCGCCGATGCGGATAATGTTTCCGGTCTGCTCAATCGGCGGATGATCGGCAATCTCCCGAACCTGGTCATCGCTGCCGCCCCAGCTCGATTTCACATGCCCGATGATATGAATCTGGGAGCTGGAGCCGCGCGACACATGCACATTTCCGGAGCCGGTAAAGACGGCCAAGTCAACTCGGCCATTTACAGACAAGTTGCGTTCAAAACTGGCCTGCGCCGCAAATGCGGGCAGAGTGCAGAGAGCAAGTGCTACGGCAGCAAATCGAAATTTCATGGTGTACCTCCAGATCAGGAGCGGGGGAGGGTTAGCTCCGACCACTCTACAGCATGGGAAGGGCCAAATTCAATTCTTCGCTAATTTGTGTGAAATCTGAGGGATGGCGAACACGCTGCTATCTGGAAGTTCGCGCAATTGTCCGCAAACGAACAGCGCGTCCGGCCCCGAACAACGGCCGCCTTGAAATTCTGATCCCCGATCCCCGACATCTGACCCCTGCGCTATTGCTGCAGCACCACCTGATCGCCTTCCTTCAGCCCGCTCAGAATCTCAGTTACGGAGCCATTGGAAAGTCCAACCTTGACCACAACCTTGCGCTTGCCCTCGTTCTGCGTCTTATCGGGAATCTCCACAGACGCATTGCGCTGGTTGTCGTAGATCACCGCGGACTCAGGAACCGTCAGCACGCCCTTGTGCTCGTCGAGAAGTATCTCGGCATTGGCAGTCATATTCGCCTTCAGCTCGCCGCCGGAGTTATCGATAGAAACCCGCACTTCAAACGTCGTTACGTTGTCTTTTTCCACGCCCAGCGGAGCAATCTTGGTGACCTTGCCATTGAAAACGCGATCGCGAAAGCTTTCCACCTTGATCCGTGCCGGCTGGTTCATATAGACGTGCGCAATATCTGCCTCGTCCACCTTGCCCTGCACATACACCTGTGTCGTATCGCCTTCGGTCATCACCAGCGTGGCCGTCGATCCCAGCACCAGGATCGAGCTGACCGCGTCGCCAATCTCCACATCGCGCGAGAGAATCACGCCATCCATCGGCGCCACAATCGTTGTGTAGGAAAGCTGCTCTTCAAGCTGCTTCAGACTGGCATTTGCCTGCTCCACCTGCGCGTGCGCCTGCTTCAGCTTGGCCGTATCCACGCCAATCTGCGCCTTAGACGAGTCGCGCTTGGTCAGCGCCGCCAGGTAATCGCGGTTCGCGTCATCCAGCGCCTGCCGGCTCACAATGCCTTGCTGTTGCAGGGCCATGTTGCGGTCCAGCGTCTGCTTGTACATCGGCAGATCCGGCGCGGAAGCATTCACCTTGTCCTGCTCGATATTCGCTTCAAAGGTGCCGACATTGGCCTCCGCTGCCTCCAGAGTGGCCTTCTGCGCATCCACCTGCGCCACAATCTCCTGCTGATCCAGTTGCGCCAGCTCCTGGCCCTTGTGGACACGATTATTGATGTCCACAAAAAGCTTCTCCACAATCCCCGACGCTTTCGACTTCACCTCGACCTTGGTAATCGGCTGAATCTTGCCCGTCGCCACCACGGAGCGCGCCACATCGCCGCGCGTTACCTTCGCCAGCCGGTTCGGGTCAATCTTCCCGCCGCCCGCCATCCGCGCCATCGCCACGCCAGTCACGCCAAGCGCCAGCACAACCAGCACGACAATCCATATCCACAGCCTTCTTTTCTTACGTGGAGCCACGCTGAATCCTCCAGCGGCATGCCTGGCCGCAGGTTCATGTATGAGATAAAAAGTAGCCGCGATTGCCATCGTTCTGACGATTTTCGTCCGAGGTGTCAACCGCTTTCAGAGGACCACAAACTTTCTTTCTGGCCTCGCAATTCCATACGCAGCGCGACTCGCTTTGGTTCCCAGGCGTACAAGGCCATACTTCAATCGCAAAAATGCTATCCTCACACCGTGATGCACGGTCTCTTTCTCCTCCAATGCGTCGCGGTTGGCATGTTGATCCTGGCCAATGGTTTCTTTGTCGCCGCCGAGTTCGCACTGGTCTCCATCCGTGACACACGCGTAGAGCAAATGCTGCACGCCCGCATGCCCGGCGCCCGCGCCGTTCGCCGTCTCCAGCACGATCTCGACGACTTTCTCCCCGCCGTTCAACTCGGCGTCACCCTCTGCTCCCTGGCTCTCGGCTGGCTCGGCGAGCCCCTTGCCGCGCAGGTTGTTCTTGCCGTTATCAACTGGTTCCCGCACCCTCTCGCACATTCGTTGATCTATGCGCACGCCGTAGCCATCACAGCCGTCGTCCTGGGCTTCTGCCTCATCACTTACTTCCACGTCGTTCTCGGCGAACTCGTTCCCAAATCGCTCGCTCTGCGCCGCGCGGAGGCCCTCGCCGTCGCCGTTGCGCCGCCCATGCTCTTCTTCATGGCTGTAGTGCGTCCCGCCGTGCGCCTCCTCAGCCGTTCCGCCGGTGTCGCCCTCCGCGGCTTCGATGTCGAGCTCACCGAGCGCGCCAGCGCTCATTCGCCCGAAGAGCTCAAGCTCATTGCCACCGCCGCCCGCCGCACAGGCGTCCTGCCGCGTTTTCAGGAAACCCTCGTCCATCGCGCCCTTGAGCTCAACGACGTATCCGTCCGCGAGATCATGACGCCGCGTCAGAAGATTCTCTCGCTGCCCGCAAACATGTCGGTAGAAGAGGCATCCGCGCGCGTCATCGATCTCCAGCACTCACGTGTTCCCGTTTACGACGAGAGCCGCGGCCCCGAGCACATTATCGGCGTTGTCTACTCAAAAGACCTCGCCCGCCTCATCCACTTTCGACCTACCGCCCGCGTCTCCGATCCCGGAGCGCCCATGCCGCTCCTCAACCTTCGCCTCAGCCAGATCATGCGCGAGCTCCTTGTCGTTCCGGAAACCAAGACCGTTCTCGATCTCCTGCGTGACCTCCAGCGCCGCCGCCGCCACATGGCGGTCGTTGTCGATGAATACGGTTCCACCGTCGGCCTCGTCACATCGGAGGACGCCATCGAACAGCTCACCGGAGAAATCGAAGACGAGTTTGACGACCCCGCCCGCCCGCTGCTGGCAAACACCGACGGCGATTTCCTTCTGGACGGCACCGTCAACCTGCGCGATCTCGAAACCCAGATGCAGTGGAAGCTGCCCCGCGATGGCGGTGTGGAAACCCTCGCCGGCTTTCTTCTCGCTCAGCTCGGCCACATACCCCGCGCCGGAGAAAGCGTCGATTATGGCTCCCGCCGCTTCATCGTCACGGAAATGGATGGCCGCCGCATCGGCAAGGTCCGTGTCGAGACAATACACTCCGTGCTGGATCCTCTGGATCATCCCCAGACAGATCAATCTGGAAAAAATGGCTGAACAATCTTTCATTTCAGTAACACAACCCTTGGCCAAAAGGAGCATACTGTTGCGGGGGTTTTTATGCGGCTTTTTCTCGCTTCAACCATCCTTGCAGGCGCAGCATTAGTTCCGCAGGCACAGCAGCCCGGCGCACAGCCGGCCCAGAATCCTGCTTCGCCTCCAACCGACCAGGAGCCCGGGCTCCGCGTCACGTCCCGCAACGTCGTCATTGACGTCATCGTTACCAACAACGGCAAGCCCGTCACCGGGCTCCCAAAGGACGCCTTCACGGTCACCGAGTCCGGCAGGCCGCAGACGGTCTCCTTCTTTGAAGAGAACGCTCCCGCGCCGCCGCCGCAATCCGTTCAGATTCCCAAGATGCCCCCGAACGTCTTCACCAATTTTTCTCCGTTCCCAAATCCTCCCGCTGTTAACGTGCTTCTGCTCGACTCCCTCAACACGGGCACAGACAACCAGAGCTGGGTCCACAAGGCTGCGCTGCAATTTCTCAAGACAGCCAAGCCCGGCAACCGCATGGCCATCTTCACCATGGGCCTCGGGCTGCACTTTGTTCAGGGATTCAGCGACGATCCAAGCGTTCTCATGGCTGCCCTCAACAATAAAAAGAACAATAATGTCGAAAACGCCGGCGCCTTAACAAGCCAGTCCGAGATTCTCAATCAGCAGAACCTCGTCGGTTTGATGACTGCATCCACGGCTTATGGCACCGTAGCGAATCCGGATATGATCGCCGCTCTTCAGACCTTCATGGATGAAAACAATTTTTCGCGGGATGTCGATCGCAATTACCTTACGCTTGAAAATCTGCAGCGGCTTGCCACCTTCCTGCAGGGTTTTCCAGGCCGCAAGAACATCATCTGGTTTACGGAAAAGCTGCCCGGCATATTCGTCGTCAACTTCAACGTGATAGGCGGCATCCAGACCGGCAATCCCTCCTTGAGCGTTAGCGTTTCGCGAACTCTCGCCATGCTGGCCGCGGCCCGCGCGGCGCTGTATCCCGTCGATGCCCGCGGCACATCCGGCAACGGTATCTATACCGCCCAGAATGTGGTCTCCATTGCCAACAATTCGCCACAGCAGATGACTGGTATCGGCAATCCCTCCCCTGGAAGCACAGCCCCAACCTCCCAGGGAATTACCACTAGCGGCATGCAGCAACAGATGAATCAGGAAGACCAGGATCGCAACACCGACCAGCTCAACGCGCAGCTCATCGCGGACCAATCCGGCGGACGAGCCTTTGCCAACTCCAACGGCCTCGCCGAGATCATTGACAAGGTCGCCTCCACCAGCAGCAACTTCTACACCATCGCTTACACGCCCACCAATCCAAGCATGGATGGCAACTACCGCAAAATCGAAATCAATGTGTCAGGGGCGAAATATCAGCTCTCCTATCGCCGCGGTTACTTTGCCGTAGACGATGCGCTTCCCGGCAGTTCGCTCGTGGTCCGCAGCAAAGAGCTGCAGCAGCTCAACCAGAAGGCTCCCGGAGCCGTCGATCCGCTGCTGCCTTTCATGGACCTCGGCATGCCGCAGAGCCAGCAGGTGCTCTACAAGCTGCGCGTCTATCAAGCGCCGGTGGACGCATCTTCGGCTGCTCCAAATGCGCCGCCAAATACGCAACAGGACAAAACCGCCTATAAGGTCGATTTCGCCATCAACGCCTCAGACCTTAGCCTCACGCCGGACCCGGATGGCACTCGCAAAGGCAAGGTCAACATCTCTCTCGCTGTCTATGACCGCTACGCAAACGTCGTCAGCCACGAGGAGCATCTCGTCGATCTCAATTTTTCTCCCGACGCCTGGGCCGCTGTCCAGAACTCCGGCGTGCAGCTCCACGCCAGGCTTCTGGTGCCCGTAAAAGGGAACTACTGGCTCCGCACTGGCATCTTTGACCGCACCTCGCGCAAAGTCGGCACCATGGAGATTCCGCTAAGCACTGTCGTCCCGCTTCAACAGGCCGCGAAATGATAACCGCGTTGTGCGGCTGTCATTCCTGAGCGATCGGCCCCCGCCAAAGGGATCCGGACCGGAGAAATCCGGAAAAGGGCCGATCTATGCATCTTGATGACGCAATCGTTCGTCTCAGAAAGCATACTGTTACCGGGGGTGTCATGCGGCTCTTTCTCGCTTCTATCGTTTTCGCAGGCTCAAGTCTGATATTGCAGGCGCAGCAGCCCGCCGCGCAGCCGGTCCAGGCGCCTGCTGCTCCTCAAGCGGATCAACCCGCGCTGCGCGTCACCTCCCGCAGCGTCGTCATCGATGTCATCGTCACCAACAACGGCAAGCCCGTCACCGGACTCAAAAAAGAAGCCTTCAGCATCGCAGAGTCCGGCAAGCCGCAGAGTGTCTCCTTTTTTGAAGAGAACACGCCCGCGCCGCAGCCATCATCCACGCAGATTCCTAAAATGCCCACGGACGTCTTCACCAACTTCTCCCCGTTCCCTGAGCCTCCTGCCGTCAACGTCCTGCTGCTGGATGCGCTCAACACAAATACCGATAACCAGGGTTGGGCGCACAAGCAGGCATTGCAGTTTCTCAAAACGGCAAAGCCCGGCAACCGCATGGCCATCTTCGCCATGGACCTCGGCCTGCACTTCATTCAGGGTTTCAATGACGACCCGGCAGTCCTCATGGCCGCGCTCAACAATAAAAAGAACAATGAGGTTGCAAACGTCGGCGCACTGACCAGTCAGTCTGAGGTACTCAATCAGCAGAACATGGCCGGCTTGATGAGCCAATCGGATGGGAACGGGGGCACTGCCGCATCGCCGGGAATGATCGCCGCATTCAACCAGTTCATGAATGAAAGCAACCTCGCGCAGAATATCGATCGGATGCAGGTCACGCTCCAAAATCTCCAGCGGCTCGCCACCTTTCTGCAGGGTTTCCCAGGGCGCAAGAACATCATCTGGTTTGCGGAGAAGCCGCCCGGCATATTTGTCGTCAACTCCGGTGGCTTGGGTGGCGTCCAGACGGGCAATCCCGCTCTGGGCGATCAGGTGTCGCGTACGCTCGCCATGCTGGCTGCCGCCCGCGCCGCCATCTATCCCGTAGATCCCCGCGGCACAACCGCCAACGGCATCTACACCGCGGAAAATGTGGTCTCCCCATCCAACTCCGCGCCTTCGCAGATGACCGGTCTCGGCAGCGCCGTGGTGCAACAGATGAACTCTGAAGACCTGGCACGTAACGGCGATCAGGTGAATGCCCAGATCATGGCGGACCAGTCCGGCGGACGCGCCTTCGCCAACTCCAACAGCCTGGCAGACATCATCAACAAGATTACATCCACCAGCGGCAGCTTCTACACCATCTCGTACACGCCAACCAACACAAACATGGATGGCAGTTTTCGCAATATAGAAGTCAAAGTGGCTGGCGCGAAATATCAGTTGGCATATCGTCGCGGATACTTCGCCGTAGATGATGCGCTCCCTGGAAGCTCGCTCATGGTCCGCAGCCAGGAGCTGCAAAAGCTCAACCAGAAAACTCCCGGCGCAGTCGATCCGTTGTTGCCCTTCATGGACCTCGGAATGCCGCAGAGCGAACAGATCCTTTACAAGCTGCGCGTGTATCCGGCGCAGGCAGCCACACCGGCAGGCGCGTCAAACCCCGCTCCAAACGCACCGCCGGACCTGACACCCGGCAAGGATAAGACGGCCTATAAGATCGATTTCGCCATCGACACATCCGATCTCACCCTTACGCCTGCTCCCGACGGCAGTCACAAAGGCAAGGTCAACATTACGCTTGTCGTCTATGACCGCTACGGAAACATCACCAATCAGGAAAGCCATCTGGTCGATCTCAGCTTCCCGCCAGACGCCTGGGCCGCAATCCAGAAAACCGGCGTGCAGCTTCACGCACAGCTAGCCGTGCCCACAAAAGGGAACTACTGGCTCCGCACCGGCATTTTTGATCGCACCTCACGCAAGATCGGCACTATGGAGATTCCGCTAGGCGCCGTAGTGCCGCTTCAGCAGGCATCAAAATGATAACCATATCTGTTGTTGGGCCCAGCAAAATGTTGCTTGCCCCACCCTTGCGATTCCTTCCATCGCAACGATGGGATAACAAATGGCTCTGCTGTTTTCCAGTCCTGTGTCTTCTAGCCTTGACAGCTCTGTACGCCCATGCTCAACAACCCGAACTCCGCGTCACATCCCGATCAGTAGTCATTGACGTCATCGTCAACAACAACGGCAAGCCGGTCAGCGGACTCAAAAAAGACGCCTTCACAGTCACAGAGTCCGGCAAGCCGCAGACAGTCTCCTTTTTTGAAGAGAACGCGCCAACGCCGCCGCCTCAGTCCGTGCAGATTCCAAAGATGCCTACGGACGTCTTCACAAACTTTTCGCCCTTCCCCAACCCGCCCGCCGTCAACGTACTCCTGCTCGATTCCCTCAACACGACCACGGATAATCAGAGCTGGGTCCACAAGGCGGCTCTGCAATATCTCAAGACCGCCAAGCCCGGCAACCGCATGGCCATCTTCACCATGGGCCTTGGCCTGCACTTCATCCAGGGATTCAACGACGATCCCGCCGTACTCACGGCCGCGCTCAACAATAAAAAGAACAATGAAGTCTCAGACGTTGGCGCAATGAAAGCCAAGTCGCAGACTGTTGCCGAAGAAGAACTCGCCGCCATTATGAGCTCTGGGGGGGCCGCGCCCGGCATGATCGCTGCTCTTCAAAGCTTCATCGATGAAAACGACCTCGAGCGAAATGTCGATCGCACGAACCTCACACTCAAAAACCTCCAGCGCCTCGCCACCTTTCTGCAGGGCTTTCCGGGGCGTAAGAACATCATCTGGTTTGCAGAAAAGCCCCCCGGTGTATTTGTCGTCGGTTCCGGCGGCTCGGGCGGTGTACAGAGCGGCAATCCCGCTTTAAAAGAGCAAGTGGCGCAAACGCTCGCCATGCTGGCCGCGGCACGCGCCGCACTCTATCCTGTCGACGCCCGCGGCACGTCCGTCAACAATATTTACTCCGCAGAAAACAACACGAAACTGGCGGGGATCGGTCCCAACTCGCCCACGACCGAGCAGATGGGCGAAGAAGACACGGAACGCAATGGCGATCAGGAGAATGCGCAGATCATCGCCGACCAGTCCGGCGGCCGCGCCTTCGCCAACTCCAACGGCCTCGCGGACATCATCGACAAGATCACCTCCACCAGCAGCAACTTCTACACCATCGCCTATACGCCCACCAACACAAAGATGGACGGCAACTTCCGCAAAATTGAAATCAAGGTCTCAGGAGCGAAATATCAGCTCTCCTATCGCCGCGGATACTTCGCCGTAGACGATGTACTCCCCGGAAGCTCGCTCGCCGTCCGCAACCAGGAACTGCAAAAGCTCAATCAAAAGACTCCCGGCGCCGTGGACCCGTTACTACCCTTCATGGATCTGGGAATGCCGCAGAGCCAGCAGGTGCTCTACAAGCTGCGCATCTATCCAGCGCCGGCGGACGCGGCTGCGGCAGTTCCCAATGCAACACAAAGCACGCCGCCAAACCCGCAGCCCGACAAGTCTCCAGACAAAAACAAAATAGCCTACAAGATCGACTTCGCCATCAACACCTCCGACCTCAGCCTCCCGCCGGACCCGGATGGCACGCACAAAGGCAAGGTCAACATCACACTCCTGGTCTACGACCGCTTTGGCAACATCGTCAATCATCAAGAGCATCTCGTCGATCTCAGCTTCAAACCGGATGTTTATGCAGCAGTGCAGAAAGCCGGCGTGCAGCTTCACGCCGATCTTGCAGTGCCCGCAAAAGGGAACTACTGGCTACGCACCGGCATCCTGGACCGTGGCTCACGCAAAGTCGGCACCATGGAGATTCCGTTAAGCTCCGTCGTACCGCTTCAGCAGGCCTCAAAATAGCTTCTTAGCCGCTCTGCCGTCATCATCGGATACCATGCGTATAAGCTATGGCGACGGTAACTCCATCTCCGGCAGGCACATCGCTTAGTGGTTCCGTCTTTGTGCTCATCCAGTTTGATGTCTGCGAGGAGCTGCGTCTCGACGTGCTTCAGCAGGCTCTCAAACAGGAGGACGAGGCGCGCACCCTCCGCCAGCCGAACCTCAAGCACTCCGCGCCCTCGTATGTCAGCTACCAGCGTCCTCCCGTCACAGGCCGCCTCGATCCACTCGTTCTCGAATCCGGCGAGCGCCTCGAAGGCGAAATCAAGTACTACGATTACGGCGTCGTCAGCATTCTCTATCAGTTGCCATTCACGGGCGACTGGGACAGCCTCGTGCATCTCTCCAGCCGCTGGGTCTGGGACGTGGATTTCGCCTCTCGCGTTGAGCCGATCATTCGCCAGAAGCTGAGCCGCATTCCGCAGGCTATGGAGAACCCTTACACGCGATGGCTGAGCGAAGACTACTTCATCTTCCATGTCCGTGACGCCTCCGGTGCGCCATCGAGCACAGAGCTGACCGCCCGCTTCGGCTCGCAAATTGCACAGATCGTACGCGGTGACCGTATCACTCTCTCGGAACGTGAGATCACCGAAGTGCTCCAGTCGCAGATCTCGTACTACGCGCAGGACCTTGCCGTCATCACCTGGAACGCTGCGTTTCTATATGACTCGGCAGCCGGCGCGGAGACCGCCATTCAGTTGCTGGAGTATGCCAACTCGCAGCTTCTTGAATTCCGCCATTACGATGAGCTGCTGACAGAAATTCTCGACCGCGTCTACGACGAGCTAGAAAAGAAGAACAGCTTCTTCAGCCGCTGGAGCATGGCCCGCAATGCGAATGGACTTCACTCGGTGTTGCTGGAAGTCTCAGAGCTTACCGAACACGCCGACAACGCCATCAAGTTCCTCAGCGATATGTTTGCCGCGCGCCTCTACAAGGTAGCTGCCGCCAGGGTCGGCGTGCCGGATTACCGCGATCTCGTCGAGCAGAAGCTCAAAACCGCTGAGGAGCTTTACAACTACATGGTCGAGCAGTTCAACCAGACCCGCACCTTCTTTCTGGAAGTAATGGTTGTACTGATCCTGCTTATCGAGCTGGTATATGTCTTCCGCGGCAGGCCGGTTTGAGTTTCTGGCGGCAGATTGGAAGAATATTTTCGGCGCTAGCTTTCCTTGCGGTAGAGCATGTCGCGCATGGTCTTGCGGCGGGCCGCATTTAGCTCGGGGTCAGCACTGGAAAGACCCCCGGAAGCGGAATCGTCTTCTTCGGGTTCACTGCAGGACGGACAGCGGTTGGCAAAACCAGGTTTATCGGGCTTCAGCTCGAACTCTTCACCACAGACGGCACAGGTACGAATAGGAAATGGCATAACAAACTTATTTTAAAACCCGGAATTGAAGTATTCCCGGCCAAAATATCTTGCTCCTTTAGTTCGAAACAGATACTCTGCACGCACCAAGTTCAGTTCACTCCGGCTTCATCCTGAAAAATGGCAGGGCGATCATGTTGCAAGCTAAGGACAAGAGACCGGCTATCCCCGAGCGATTTCGCGAGATACTTCCGGAGTCATTTCTTCAAAACTGGAGTATTGCCGAAGAGCGTCTGCTCAATGCTGTTGCCGCCGGCGCTCAGGCCGTCGCCGGCGGCAGCGATCTGGCGCGTGATCCTGCCAATCATCCAGACACGCCGAACCCGTGGCCAGAAGAGCGGAGGGTACGCGCTGAACTCATCCGATGGCTTTGCACGGATACGGCGGCTGCGAGCAGAATTGGTTCTCACGGTATCCAGCTCTTTGGAGCGCGAATCTCAGGGCCGCTCGACTTGGCGAACGTAAAGCTCTCGTTTCCGCTCTGGTTACTGCGGTGCCAGATATGGGAGGCTGCGGATCTTTCTTACATCCAGATTCCGTCGCTGGTCTTGTCAGGTTCTTCGCTTGGCTGGTTGGATATCTCTTATAGCCGGATTCGAGGGGATCTGGCGCTCGACGAGAGCTTCTCCAGCAATTTTGGCGTGACGTTGTATTCCGCCAATATAGGAGGGGATCTTGATTGCGTCGCAGGCCGCTTCCGTGCGGATGGTAGATACGCCCTCAACGCCCAACAGGTCACCATTGATGGTTCCGTATTTTTTTCGGACGGTTTCTGCGCCCATGGCGGAGCTTCTTTGAGAGCGGCGCATATCAGGAATGACGTGAGTTGCAAAGGCGGCAGTTTTGTGGCGAATAAAGATGACCCGAAAACCAATTTGGAACTCGCCGCATTCGACGCGGAGTCAGCGGTGGTAGGCGGCAGCATCTTTCTGTATAAAGAGTTCTCCGCAACGGGGCGAGTTTTTCTCGGCAGCACTCAGATAGGCGCCGAACTGGTTTGTGACGGAGGCCACTTCAACAACGCAGACGGTGAGGCGATTTCTGCCGCAGGCATCTCTGTCAAAGGCGGCGTTTTTCTGGGCAACAAGTTCTCTGCACAAGGCACGGTGAACCTGGCGGGCGCGCAGATCGGAGGAAATCTTAACTCTGAAAAGGGACAATTCAGTAGTTCTTCAAGCTGGGCGATCAATGCCGAGGTCATCACGATTGGCGGCTCTGCGCTTTTGAATGACTGCACGGCGCGGGGCGGAGTGCTGCTGAGGGCGGCGCATATCCGGAATGAGCTGGATTGTAGTAACTCGCGTTTTACGGGGAACCCAGGAAAGCAGGGCACTGCTGCCTTGCAAGCCATGTCGGCGGTGATTGGCAGCGGTGTTTTATTGAATATGGGATTCATCGGAGAAGGAGCAGTTTCTTTCGATCTGGCTCAAATTGGCGGAGATTTTAGCTGTGTGGACGGCAATTTCAAAAATGGTTCCAATAATTCGCTTTCGGCAGAAAGCGCGGCGATTAAGGGAAGTGTCTTTCTTCGTAACCGATTCTCCGCGAACGGCAGGGTGTCTCTTATGAGCGCACAGGTGGATGGAGATCTCGATTGTGAAGGCGGCAATTTCACTGCTTCTACCGGTGAATCCCTGAACGCGGAACGGGCAATCATCGGAGGCACTGTTTATTTCAGGAAAAGTTTCTCTGCCCACGGCAAAGTGAACCTAAGGTCTGCGCATATTCGGAATGATCTCGATTGCAGCAACCAAAGCTATTTTGTATGGAACAAGGGCGATGATCACGCGTTGAATGCCTCCTATGCGGTGGTCGGCGGGAACATCTTTTTTTATGACAGGTTTTTTGCCGAAGGACCTGTAGGTATTGATCTGGCTCAGATAGGCGGAGATCTGGATTGCAGGGGCGGAAGTTTTAAAAATGCGGGCGGTGTTGCACTGTTAGCAGAAAGCATTGTGGTAAAAGGTGGGCTTTATCTCAACAACAAGTTTTCATCGCTTGGCAAGGTAAGCCTGGTGAGCGCGCAGATTTCCGGGGACATGGACTGCCAGGAAAGTTATTTCAGCGCCCCCGGCGGCACGGCTCTCGATGCAGAACGCGCCACCATTGGCGGTTCCGTCTTTCTTCATGGAAGTGACGGAGATTTCAGCGCGGATGCGACAGTGGACTTCAGCGAGGCGCAGATCAGCAGAGACATGAACTGCACACGAGGCAGCTTTCAAGATGTGAGTCTGTATGGAGCCACCATCAAGCAGACTCTCTACTGGACGGAGATCAAGTCCATTTCCAGACTCAAGCTGAGCGATCTGAAGGTGGATACGCTTGAGACCGACAATGCGAAAAGCTGGCCGCGAAAGGGAAATCTTTCGCTCGATGGTTTCACTTATCGATCGGTTACCGGCGGTTTTCAGGATTCGGATTTTCGAAAAGACTGGCTGCGGCTGTCGTTGCCTTTTTCTGAACAGCCTTACACGCAGTTGGCAAAGTTTCTTCAGGACACGGGAGATGGCGACGGGGCCAAAGAGGTGCTGTCGCAGATGGAATCCGATTCACGCGAGAATGCGCGACAGAGATTTAACCCGCTGCGCAAGTTTGAGAACTATGGCGGAGACCTGCTGCAGCAATCGACTACGGGTTACGGTATTTACCCATTGCGGGCCGTGTACGGGCTTGGCTTAATGGCAGGCTTGGCGTGGGTGATTCATCGCCGGGCCGAGGTTCGCAACGCTATGGCTCCCTCAGAGAAGGAAGCCTATGACGCATACCATACAAGCGGCAAATTGCCGGATCATTATCCACCGTTTCATCCGCTGATCTACTCGCTTGAAAACTGCATACCACTGGTGAAGCTCGGGCAGGATGACAAATGGCAGCCTGACTCATCTCCGTTACAGAATCCGCACCCGCCTGTGGCGCCGGCAGGGAAGGCGCAGGACTGGCTGGGCAGAACGCTGGACCGTGTGCAGCAAGGGTGGGAGTGGATGGCTCAGCGCACCATCGACCCGGCATTCATTCGACCGAACCGGCTGCGCTGGGTGCGCTGGATATTGATCATGCTGGGTTGGATACTGGCCACATTCTTTGCGGCCGGCATTGCGGGGATTGTCAAAGGTGGCTAGGACAATCGCGTGAGGCAACGCTGTTGCGTTTACAGCGACGGCATTTTCCTGGAGCGCTGGCGCGCCGAAGAGCTTCGCATTTAGCTCATAGGGAAGCGCGCATGCAGGGCGAATGCCTTTTTCCTGTTGCGGCATCGACTCAGAATCGTGCGGTCTACGATTATGTTGTTGTTTTGTGAAGAGGTTGCCCTGAAATGAGATGAAGGCGAGCCCTGTGGACTCGCCTTCGGTGTTTTTGCCGGCACGACAAATATCGCGCCAACTTGAGTGGAGGTTACATGCCGGTTTTGGGTGCGGCTTCAGCGGCTTTGGGGTTGGAGAGAATTTTGGCGAGGGCCTTGAGGCGGTCGGCATCGGCGGGGGTTTTCGCCGTTTCAGCGGCCTTCTCTGCCGTCTTGGCATCGCCCTTCAGCTTCTTTCCATTCTTGGCATCGATGTTGGCCTTGATCGCCGCAATCTTGTCCGCCGAAAGGCTCTCACCGCGGGCGAGCTGATCGAGATAAGCCTTCGCCGTGACGAAGTTTTCCGGATACTCGATATGCGGCTGATCCTGAACGTTGAGTTCAGGCAGATAGACCTGGCCGGCGGCGTCGATTTCAGCCTGCGTGATGTATTTCGTCGGGACGAGCTTGAGAACGTCCGTACCGCGAGCGATCTCAGAGCCGTAGATATAGCCGTTGTAGTAGTAGGTGGACCACTGGCCGCCCATGGCGGGACGGCTGTCATCGACCGGGCCACGGTCAAAGTAGCCGATCTCGAAGGGATGTGTGGGATCGGTATAATCCATGAGGGAGACGCCGCCCTGGTACCAGGACTGCACTTCGATGTTGCGGCCAGGGATGGGAATCATGGAGCCGTTGTGCGCGACGCAGTTTTCCTTGTCGGTTTGCGGCGCGGGCATCTTGTAGTAAGCGTCAAGCTTCAGCTTCTTGTCCGGGGTGATAGTGAAGATGGCGTCCGCGCCCCACGCCATGGGGTCAGATGCGCGGCAGCGAGGTTGGCCGCCGCCGCCCCACTCATCGGTGAAGAGTACGGTCTTGCCGTCATTCGAGAAGTTAGCCGAGTGCCAGAACGAGTAGTTGGGATCGGTGACGGCATCCAGACGCTTGGGATGCACAACGTCGGAGATGTCGAGCAGGATGCCGTTACCGGAGCACGCGCCACCGGCCACGCCGAGCCAGGAGTAAACGGTAATGTCATGGCAGCCGCGTGTGGCCGAGGTGGTCTGCGTTCCATCGCCGTGGTTTCCGCCCTTCCAGAGGCCGTTCACGTCGCCGCTTTGAGGATCGGAGAAGATGTACGGGCTGTTGACGACCTTGGCCTGCTCAGGATGCGCCAGCGGCACCTGGATAACGACGATGGTAAAGAGCGCCGTCGTGGGGTCCTTGCCAGGATCGCCGCCGGAGCAGCCTGCAAGCTCGTCTGCCGGGCGTACACCGGCAGAGCCGGCAACGTAGACGTAGACGTTGTCCTTGTCCTTGGGATCGACAACCAGCGTGTGCGTGTGCGAGCCGCGGCAGGTCTGCACATCGACCACCTGCCTGGGGTTCTTGATGTCCGAAATATCGAAGATGCGGACGCCCTTCACGCGGTCCTTGCTGGGCGGGGGCTGCATGCGCATGATGAACTCGCGGCGGGCAGCGGCGTCCTTTTCGGCGTCTCCCGTGGGTACAGGCGGCTTAGGCGCGGGTTCGGATGTCGGAAAGCCCTGGGTGCCGCAATCCATGCGGCCGTTGGCGGCTTCCACAGACATGAAGAGCAGATTCTTGTAGACAGAGACATCGCCCTGGCCGCCGGGGCAGATGATCGACGTGACAAGCGTCATGTGCGACGGGTTGGAGATGTCATAGATGTTGATGCCGTTGTAATTGCCGTTGAAGAGGTACTTCGAGTTGAATGCCAGGTCGGAGTTGGTGCCGCCGTAGTTGGCGCGCGGCCCGCTGGGCGCCTGCATCATCATGCCGCGCTGGCGCGGGGCGTCGGGATCGACGGGCGGCGGAGCGGGCGTGGCGTCTACGGCCTTGATGGAGTCGACATCCGGCGCAAAGCCGGCGGGCTTGGGCGTAGTGAGCACGAGTTCCATGCCCTGGATGGCAGTAGCTGCGTCATAAAGTCCGCCCTTGAGGCCCACGCGCGGATCGCTGCTATCGGAGCGGGGATTCACGTAAACGCTCGGCGGAATGGGAGGGGTTTTAGCCGCTGGAGGCGTGGAGGGTGTTGGGCCCTGCGCGGCCAGCCCGGCAGAAAAACCGGCCGTGGCTAGTGCGATTAGAGTCAGTTTGCGTGTGGCGAATAGGGAAGCAGTGAAGCTCATTGTCTCTCCTTCAGCATGTGACGCATGATGTCGATTTCAGCCTGCTGGGTGTTGTCGACGTCATTGGCGAAATCGAATAATTGGGGATCCTGGCCTGCGCCAGGGTTGGCGAAAAGCTCTTTGACCATTTGCAGTGCGCCGGAGTGGTGCTGGATCATTCCGGTGAGAAAGAGATGGTCGAACTCGGGGCCGGAGGCTTTGCGCAGAGCCTCCATTTGAGCAGCGGTGAGCATGCCGGGCATCAAGGGCATGTCCATCTTCATGTCTTTCATATCCATGCCGGCCATGGGGTCAATCGGCAGACTGCGATCCGTAAGCCACTGCTTCATCCAGCGCATTTCATCGGTCTGGGAGACGTCGATTTTGTGCCCGAGTTCCTGGATGGCTGGGTCCTGGGTGCGGGTCTTCAGCATCTCGGTCATTTGCACGGCCTGGTTGTGGTGCATGATCATGCCCTGCATGAAATCGGCGTCTGCTTTGGATGGGGCTCTGGGTGCTTCGCCGGCGTTGGCGGCGGTGGGTGTGAGGGACTTGTTTGAGGCGCCGGGCGCGCCTGGCTGGACGATTGCCGGTGGAGGCGAAGATTGTTGCGCGAGCGCGGCGAGACTACAGAGCGTGAGAGCTGAAACGGCGAAGACGGGACAAAGTTTGCGGGACAACAAACGATTCTCCAAACATGAGACTGTGCATTTGGGGCCATGCGGACGGGCTGCGGGCCGGGTCAGGTCGTTCTCGAAAGCGAAACTTGCAACTGCGGGGAGCGATCTTGCAGTCGTGCACAGAGTATTTGGATGACTATATTACCGCGCGGCAGGGAATGGCAATGGATATCGGATAAGGAATCCCTGGGAGGCCGATGGAAAGAATTTTTATCTCCGGCTTGATCTTCAGGAGAAATTTGATCATCATATCTGGGCAGGTAAGAACGACCGATCAGGAGGGAAGGAATCATGTCAGAGATTCAAGACGGGCAATGCGGACTCTGTACCCACTTCGGTGAAGGTCACAGCGACGACAAGCTGGTTTCAATCCGCTCTTCACATCAGGCTCCTGAGAGCCTGGTGGAAACCTGCGGCCATCCCCAACTGGTGCCCCTGCATTTGCTGGTCACGCCGATCAGCGGCTGCAACGGCTTCCAGGCAGCGGCGTAAGAGTAGAACGAAGAGTATTTGAGAAAATCCCCAACAGGGCGCTGGTTTAGCCCTGCTGGAGATTTTTGTTTTAAGCGATAACTCAGACCTATTTGGTCTTGTTTGGAGGCTGGATTATATGCGACTAAATTATTCAGCGATTCCTGTGACTACGCAAAGGAGCGTCTTGTTTCCCTGAACTACCAGTTCGTATGTATCGCCGATCTTACCTGGGCTTGATGCGGAAGTGGTTTTGGCTTTTACGATGCGTGCGCGGTAATCTCCCAACGGAATCGTCAGAGAGCTATAGCTATTGCTCCTGAATTCGAGTTTCTCACCATTCACGAGTGCATCCGAATACAAGACGTCTATACATGGTGCCTGCATGCACTCCGTACGAAGATGCACGGCATAGATATGCGCCTTGATTGGGTAATCTACGCCCGGCTCTACGGACGGCAGTTCCTGCCCAAATCGCACCTTCTGGCCGTAGAGACTTACCGAAAAGAAAAAGACAGTCAAAACAACCAAGGCCCTGCGCATGATTCACCTCATGGATTGAAAAGCTTCAAGTTGCCGTGTGAGAACACGTTAACCTGCAAGTCATGCATAGCGGAATCGTCCGAATTCGCCCCGTTTTTACTTCGTTATATCGACAGAACCCGTCAGGCTTGCAACCTTCTCCACGTGATGGCTACGGCACCACGATTCCAGCCCCTTGGCGATGCGCTCAGTAGCGCGGGGATCGGCATAGCTGGCTGTGCCGACCTGCACGGCTGTGGCTCCGGCGAGCATGAATTCCACCGCGTCCTCCGGCGTCATGATTCCACCCATGCCGATGACAGGGACATTTACGGCGCGGGCCGTCTCATACACCATGCGGACGGCGATAGGCTTGATAGCCGGGCCGGAAAGCCCGCCCGTGGTGTTGGTGAGTCGCGGTTTGCGGGTTTCTATATCGATCGACAACGAGAGAAAGGTGTTGACGAGCGAGATGGCGTCCGCGCCGGAGTTGGCTGCAATGCGGGCCATCTCCGCAATGGAAGTGACGTTCGGCGAGAGCTTGACGATGAGCGGGCGACTGGTGGCCGAACGCGCGGATGAGACGAGGTATTCAAGCGAGCCCGGATCGGCGCCGAAGCTCATGCCGCCGGCGTGGACGTTGGGGCAGGACACATTGAGCTCGTAGGCGGCGATCTTTTCCGCCTCGTTGAGTTTTTGAATGACGCTGATGTACTCGCCCACGGTGTAGCCGAAGACATTGACGAAGATATTGCAGGCCGGGTAGCGGCTGAGCGCGGGGAGCCTTTCCGCGATGAAGGCATCGACGCCAATGTTCTGCAGGCCGATAGCGTTCATCATGCCGGCGGCTGTTTGAATAATGCGCGGAGCGGCGTGGCCCGTCATGGGCTCAAGCGAGATGCCCTTGGTGACAAAGCCGCCCAGGCGTTCGAGCGAGACCATCTCCTCAAACTCGATGCCATAGCCAAAGGTGCCGCTGGCGGCGATGACGGGGTTGGCCAGCTCGATGCCGGCCAACTGAACTTTCATATCTGGCTTCATGGGCAGAGGTCAGGGTTCAGAGGTCAGGGATCAGGGATCAGAAAGACAAAAGTAGATGACGGAGCATTTGTTTTTACTGAACCCTGATCCCTGAACCCTGATCCCTGTACAGTTTACTGGACCTGAATCGGCTTGATGGCTTCCGTGAGGACGCAGCACACGGCAGCCGATGGCCGATTGACGCCCGCGAGATCGTATCGTTCGTCTGCAACGGAGCTGACTTTGTACGCATCAGTACGCAAAGGAAGCGGGAACTGAATTGCATAAATCCGATGACAAAGAATCAGGCTGCGGCGCTGAATGGGTTCCAGGCTGGGAGCATGGATCTTTATCTTTGACGCAAAAGAAAACAGGCGGCCGGAGAGGCCGCCCGTCTTGTTGCAATGTGAATTTGCAGCTATGCCGTTACCGTCTCCGGCGCGGCCACTTTGACGTGCGTGAGCCAGCCGAAGCGGTCGGGCTTGAGGCCGTTGGCAATGCCGAAGAACTCATCGGCAATCTGCCTGGTGATCTCGCCGGGCTCGCCGTTTCCAATGAGGATGCGGTCAACCGAGCGGATGGGCGAGACCTCCGCGGCCGTGCCGGTGAAGAAGACTTCGTCGGCGATGTAAAGCAGCTCGCGGGGAACCGACTGCTCCGTGACGGTAAGGCCCAGATGGCGCGCGATGGTGAGAACGGAGTCGCGCGTGATGCCGGAGAGCGCGGAGTTCGCCAGCGGCGGCGTGTAGAGAACGCCGTTGCGGACGAGGAAGATGTTCTCGCCCGACCCTTCGCTGACAAGGCCGTTCACGTCCAGGCCGATTCCCTCCGCGTAGCCGTTGATATCGGCTTCCATGCGGATGAGCTGCGAGTTCATGTAGTTCGCACCGGCTTTGGCGAGCGTGGGCATGGTGTTCGGGGCAAGACGGTTCCAACTGGAGACACAAACATCCGCGCCGCCGTGGCCGGGCATGTATTTGCCCCACGGAAAGTTGGCGACATAAACCTCAATGGGCGAGCCCTTGGGGTTGACGCCCATTTCGCCGTAGCCGCGCAGAACGATGGGCCGGATGTAGCTCGGCGACACGTTGTTGGCTTCGGTCACGTCCACGACTGCCGCGCACAGCTCGTCGAGCGTGTAGGGTATTTCCATGCGGTAGATCTTGGCGGAGTCAATGAGGCGCTGCATGTGCTCAGGCAGGCGGAAGATCGCTCCGCCCTGGGGCTGTCCATAGCAACGAATACCTTCAAAGACGCTGGAGCCATAGTGAACAACGTGGCTCATGACGTGAAGTGTGGCCTGCTCCCATGGGATGAGGTGGCCGTTATGCCAGATTTTGCTGGTGCTCTGAATAGGCATGGAGAGGTTCTGCTCCTTGCACCGCGCAGTTCATGCGGATACCCCACAAGCGTATCGCGCCAAGGGCACACATGTCACTCCTTCCTCATGGCGAGGAACCGTGACAGCCTATGCCCGCGATAGGATGAGCGGCATTCCCATTTTCGGAACCGGTTCAGATCGGTGGCTGCGACGGCGATTGCGCCGGTTCCACAGGCGCGGAGACGCTTGCGGTTGCGCCGCAACTGGTATGACCACAGACGCACATCAGTTCGACCCTGTCTGCCATGCCTTCGCAATGCGCGCTGCAATACTTGGACTTGCTGTCCGATACGGTACAGGTACAGGCTGCGTTACCACATTTCTTTGTCTGAGATGACATAAGGCCCTCACTTTCCATGTGATCGGCTAGATGCCGCGTGCATGCCGGCTGGTTGTTTTCATGAGACAGATCGGCTTCACTCACGGATCGGCCGGAGCTTTCAGGCAAGATGAGGATGAGCTGCTGTGAAACAGTTGTCAGTACCCCGGCGGCTAAAATGCAGGAAAGTTTTGTTGCCAGAGAGGCTTGGCGGAAGTTGAGTTTGCGGAAGTTGAGTTCGATTGAGAAGCCGAAGCGCGGCCCGCGGCTCACCGGCCTGAACAAGAAAGATGGATTTCTGCCGCATCCGTTCGACCTGGAACACGGGGTGCGAACGAGCGGGCTTGTGGCCGGAAGGCATCTCAAGACGGGCAGCCCGCATGATCGGCACACCACGGCGTATTACGGAATCGCGCCTTCAGTCTTTTACGCGCTGGTGCGCCGGTGGCGGCAAATGCGGCCGGCATTTCCGCTGGAAGAGACCACGTTTATCGACATCGGCGCGGGAATGGGGCGCGCTGTGCTGCTGGCCGCGGAGATGCCGTTTCGCGCCGTCATCGGTGTGGAAATGCACCCCGCGCTGATGCGCATCGCGCGGAAAAATCTGACGGTGTGGCGCAAAGCCGACCGCTTGCGGTCTCCGGTGCGTCTGGCTCAGGCGGATGCGGCTACATTTCCGTTTCCGCGGGGACCATGCGTCGCGTTTCTGTTTAATCCTTTCGGCTCTGTGGTGATACAGCGGTTTCTGCGCCACTGCGCGCGGAGCTTTCAGAACAGGCCGGGCGAGCTCGACCTGCTTTATGTAAACAATGAGCAGGAGCACATTTTGCAGCAGCAAAAAGGATTTGTACGCTACTTTCAAGGGCAGGTGAAGCGGTCGCCAGCCGATGCAAAGGCCGATCACGCTATTCTGACCAATCAGCCGGATGGGGAGTACGCTTCGATGAATTATGAAGACTGCTCCATCTGGAGATGGCAGCCAGGAGACTGAGGGGCCGGAATGTCTGCACCGCATTTGATTCTCGGCATTGGCGAGTTGCTATGGGACCTGCTGCCGGAGGGACCGCGACTGGGCGGCGCGCCGGCGAACTTTACCGTGATGGCGGGAAGGCTTGGGAATCATGCGGCCATTCTGAGCCGCATCGGGCGCGATGAGCTGGGGCGCAAGGCTGTCGAGTCCTTCGATGAACTGCCAGCCGACACGGAGTTTCTTCAGATCGATGCCGAGCATGAGACCGGCCTCGTGACGGTCGCGCTCAAGGACGGACAGCCCGAATACACCATCCATCAGCCGGCGGCCTGGGACTTTCTATCGCTTTCGGATCAGTGGGTTCGATTGGCGGAGAGAGCCGATGCGGTTTGCTTTGGCTCGCTGGCGCAGAGAAGTGTTGCCTCAAAGCAGACCATTCAGGAACTGATCGCGCAGACCCGGCAAGATTGCATTCGCATCTTTGACGTGAACCTGCGCGCGCCGTTCTACAGCGGCGAAGTGGTCGAGGAATCGCTGGAGCTGGCGACAGTTTTAAAGATGAACGACGCGGAAGTTCCTGCAGTTTTAAGTCTGTTGGGCATGGAAGCGGAGACCGATCTCCGGAGCGCATCGAAACGCTTGCTGGATGAGTTTCCCCGGTTGCTCCTGGTGGCGATTACACGAGGCGGCCAGGGCAGCATGCTTGTGGCGCGCGATGGCTGGCATGAGCATCCGGGGATTGCCGTGGATGTGGTCGATACGATTGGCGCTGGAGACGCATTTACCGCTGCAATGACGCACTATCTTCTGCGCGGAGCAAGCCTGGCCGTGCTCAATGAGGCAGGGAATCGCTGGGGCGCGTGGGTGGCCTCGCAGTCGGGCGCAATGCCTTCGTTGGCGGATTTCGTCAGAGATGGCATCGACATCGCAATCCAATCCAGCGTGCGCTGAACGCCGGGCCGCAATTATGCATCCTACGTATAGCAGAGCCAGGTGGTCATAAACAGGTTTTCCAGTGCTGGTAGATAACGCCCAGCCAGATTAAGTAGTTTGTGTAGTTTTTCCGTATGGATTAGATCGTCACCGCCTGGTTTCCTGAATCCGATTTGGTCGGGGGATTTCTATGCGGCGTTTCAGCGCATTCCTTGCATTGCTGTGTTTCTCCGTACTGGCGCATGCGCAGCTCGCGCCTGTGCTCCAGGAGTCAGGCGGCCCCGAGCACTATCAGCTTTATGGGGGATATTCTTACCAGTCGAATACCTTCAACGGAGTTCCGGGATTCCAGCAGTCGCTGAATGGATGGGAGCTTTCGTTTGCCTTTCCGACAATGTGGCACGGGCGGCTGCGCTTCAAGATGGATACCACGCAGTACAGAGCAAACAATTATGGCGCGCCGCAGAATGCGTATTACGTTCTTGGCGGCTTTCAATATAGCCACAAGTTTGGTCATGAGACGCTGTACGGCGAAGTGATGGGCGGCGACTTGGGAATCAACCAGAATTGGGGACCCAATGCGCACCTCGGCATGACGGCCTCGTTCGTCACTGTAATGGGCGGAGGAGTGGATACGCCTGTCAGCCGCCAGTTTGCCATCCGTACAGGCGGCGACTTTGTCTATGAGAATCTGGCGCTGATTGAGAGTTTGAAGGCTGCGGTGCCGTACAGGGTTCCCGGATTGCCGAATTTCTTCGGCAAAGTGAATGCGGGCGTGGTCTGGAAGTTTTAACGGCTGCACGGATCTTCGCCACAAACAAAAGCCCCGAAGCAAACTGGGCCTCAGCCTGATGAAAAACCTCATCATCGCTTTTCCGGAGGGAGCGTGAGGCTTTAGCCTCACGAATAAGGCCAATGTATTCAAGAGGGGCGTTAGCCCCGGGCCCTTACTTAAAACCGCCAGACTGACTTGGTCAGCAATCTGAAGCCCCGGTTTTGTGCCGGGGCTTTTGTTTATACATGAGCAAAAATCAAGCGACGCGCTCGATGGTGACCGATTCAAGCACAACGGTCTTGTGCGGCTTGTCCTGTGAGTTGCGCGGCACCAGAGAAATCTTATTGGCGATTTCCTCGCCTTCCACCACTTCTCCAAAGATGGTGTGGTTGCCTGTGAGCCACGGCGTGGCCGCAACGGTGATGAAGATCTGGCAGCCGTTGGTGTTGGGGCCGCTGTTCGCCATGGCCAGCTTGCCGGGCTTGTCGAAGCGGTGCGGCGAGCCTTTGGTTTCATCCTGGAAGCGATAGCCTGGGCCGCCCATGCCGGTGCCTGTCGGGTCGCCGCCCTGGATCATGAAGTCGGGAATAACGCGATGGAAGACAGTGCCGTCGTAAAGCTTTCTATTGGACTTCTCGTGCGTCGTGGGATGGGTCCATTCCTTGCCGCCTTCTGCCAGCTCGATGAAGTTCTTGACGGTAATGGGCGCTTCAGACTCGAAGAGGCGGATGACGATCTTACCTTCCGATGTGTTGAAGTTTGCGTAGGTACCTGGGGATAGAGACATGGAATTTTTCCTCTCTGGAGAAAGCCGATCTGTGATTGAATCGCTCTTATTGTTTAGCCGATGGTTGAGCCACCGGTTCGGGCGTGGGCGGTAGCGGCTCGCCCTCAGGAACGATGGTGACCTTGTTCAGCATGACAGGTTGAAGGGGCTTGTCCTTGTTATCGCGCTCTACGCGGGCAATGGTTTTCACCACAAGGAGGCTGGACGCATCGCACTGGCCAAAGATGGTGTAGTGCTGGTTGAGCGAGTCGTAGGGCTGCTCATTGATAAAGAACTGGCCGCCGTTCGTGTTGGGGCCGGAGTTAGCCATGGCCAGGCGGCCGGGCGCGTCGAAGTTCAGGTTTGGGTCCAGCTCATCATCAAAGGTGTAGCCGGGATCGCCCATGCCGGTGCCGGTCGGATCGCCGCCCTGAATCATGAACTCAGGAATGACACGGTGAAAGGTGGTGCCGTCATAGTAGCGTTTTTTGTGCTGCTTTTTCTGCGTATTGGGATCGACCCAGTCCTTGGTTCCGTTGGCGAGGGCGATAAAGTTCGCAACGGCGTTCGGCGCCTGCCGCTCGAAGAACTGGCAGGTGATGCGGCCCATGGAGGTATCCATGACCACGCTGGGACCGTTGGGGTGCGTGAGCGCGGCGGCTGTAGGCTGCGGGCCGTCAGGCAGATCGTCCGTGGCAGCAGGTTTAGTCGCGGGAGGTGCGGTTGGCGTAGACTGCTGGGCGAAAGCCGAGGTCGCAAAGACCGCGGCGAGAGCTGGTATCAGAAGGGCAAATCGAAGTTTCATGCCGTGTTTCAGGGTAAATCATCGAGCAGAGGGAGTGCCAGCCACGTATGAAGCTGTATTGTATTCGCATGACTATTTCCGGATTTCATTGGAACGTAGGGCGCGCCGCTATGCTCGCGTCTGTCTTGAGCCTTTGTTGTTGTTTTGCCATGCAGGCGCAGGCCCCTGCAGGGCCGGGAGAAAAGCCGGCAGATAAGCCCGCGGGTGAAAAAGCCGCATTGCCGCCGCTTCCTCCCGCGGCTCACACCGAGCAGACGATTCAGTTGAACGGCAAGCCGCTGAAGTACACGGTAACCGTGGGCGCGCTGCCGGTTCGAGACAAGGATGGCAAGGTCGCAGGCCAGGTCGTGGTTACCGCATACACGGTGCCGGGCGAAAACCGGCCCGTGACCTTTGCGATGAATGGCGGCCCTGGCGCATCGACCGTATTTCTGAATCTTGGCGCAATTGGGCCAAAGCACATGAGCGCCGGCAATGAGGGAGATAGCCCATCGGACCCTATAGCCATGACCGATAACCCAGGGACGTGGCTGGATTTTACAGACCTTGTGTTCATTGATCCCATCGGCACGGGCTTCAGCCGTTCGGAAGTGCCGGAGGATCAGGCAAAGAAGCTGTTCTATACGACCACGCCGGACATTCAGTATCTCTCGCGGATTATCTATGACTGGCTCGTCGAGAATTCGCGGCTTGGCTCGCGCAAATACTTCGTTGGCGAAAGCTACGGCGGCTTCCGCGGCCCGCGCGTGACGCATTATCTCCAGTCGCAGCTTGGCGTGGCGCTCAATGGCGTCATTCTGGTTTCGCCGTATCTCAATCCGGGGCAGGACGATTATGAGGATATGTCGCCGCTGCCGTGGATGATGACACTGCCTTCGATTTCAGCGGCGCATCTGGAGCGCGAAAATAAGCTCACGCCCGACGCAATGGCGGAAGTAATTGCCTACACGCGCGGCGAGTATGCGACGGCGCTGCTGAAAGGCCGCTCGGATGAAGCTGGGCAGCAGCGGATGATTCAGAAAGTGACGGAGATGACCGGGCTCGATCCCTCATTCGTGAAGTACTCGGGCGGACGCCTCGACACCAGCGCGTACCTTCGCGAGGCGCACAGGGAACAGGGCAAGCTGGGGTCTGTCTACGACTCGAACGTGACCTCGTTCGATCCGTTTCCGTTTGCGCCGGACCAGCGCGCAAACGATCCGATTCTGGCGAGCATCATAGCTCCGCTGACCACGGCGATGGTGGATTTCGACACGCGTATTGTCGGCTGGAAGATCGATGCACGCTACAACGCGCTCTCCTATGAGGTGGGCCGGTTGTGGGATCGCGGCGACGATCTGCGTCGCGGTTCAGTGCCGGATCTGCGCGAGGCGGTTGCGGCCGATCCCAAGCTGCGCGTGCTGATTGTGCATGGATGGAACGACCTCTCCTGCCCGTTCATGGGATCGGTGCTGACCGTGGACGAGATGCCTGTGATGGGCGACCCGACACGCGTTGCGGTCAAGGAATATCCCGGCGGTCACATGTTCTACACACGCGAAACAAGCAGGATGGCGCTGCGTAAAGACGTGATGGACATGATAGAAAAGCACTAAACAGTGATCAGGCTTCAGTGATCAGGGATCGGAAAAGAGCTTCGGGGCTGATTGCCCTGAAGCTCTTCTCATTGCCGGCAATATGAGATGCCGGACTTATACACAAATCGGCATCGTTCTGACCCCTGATCCATGATCTCTGATCCCTGATCCCTGATCTCTGCCATTGACTTTCTATCCATAGATAATCTATATATAGCCTCATGGCGAAAAAATCCGACCTTCTTCCCGGCACTCTTGACATGCTCATCCTGAAAACGCTGGCGCGCAGCCCTTTGCACGGCTATGGCATTGCGCTTTCCATCAAGCGTTTTTCTGAAGATGCGCTGACGGTGGAAGAAGGCTCGCTCTATCCCGCGCTGCAGCGGCTGCTGCTGGCCGGATGGCTGAAGGCCGAGTGGAAGATGAGCGAGACGAATCGCCGGGCGCGCTTCTATACGCTGACACGAACCGGGCGGAAGCAACTGGGTGTGGAGATCTCCGAGTTTGAGCGGATGATTGCGGCAATTGGCCGTGTGTTGGCCGCGCCGGAGGAGGCGTAAGCGAATGTTGGGTCGGTTTTTCACAAAGCTGAGGCTCCTCGCGCGGCGCAAACGCTTCCGCAGTGAACTCGATGAGGAGATGGAGTTTCACCGCGCGCAGTCCGAGCGCGAATTTGTAAGCGAAGGCATGTCGCCCAAAGAAGCGTACTACGCCGCAATGCGGCAGTTCGGCAATGCAACACGGTTAAGAGAGCAGAGTGAGGAGGCCGTGGGATTTCGCATGGAGACAGTGATACAGGATCTTGGTTTCGCATTGCGCCAGCTCAGAAAAAATCCAGGCTTCGGCGTGACAGCCGTGCTGATTCTGGCTCTCGGCATTGGCGTGAGCGTAGCTATCTTCGGCTTTGTGGATGCGGCGCTGATTCAGCCTCTTCCATTCGCGCAGCCGAATCGGCTTGTGGACATTGCCGAGAGCTCAGCGCTCTTTCCGCGCTCCAACATTTCGCGTCCCGATTACGAAGACTGGAGGCGCTACAACACAACACTCAGCTCGCTTGAGGCCTTCGGCGGCATGAGCTATCTGCTGCACATGGGCGGGGCCACTGAGCCCGTGCCTGCGCTGCGCGTCAGCGACGGCTTCTTTCGCGTTCTCGGCGTCAAGCCGATTCTCGGCCGCGATTTTCTTCCCGGAGAAGACCAACCCGGTCGCGCGAAGATCGTCATGCTGCCGTACAGCACATGGCAGAAGCGCTTTGGTGGCCGCAAAGATGTTATCGGTCAGTCCGTCGACTTGAGCGGCGACAATTACACCATCGTCGGCGTGCTGTCGCGCGAGTTCGTTTGGCAGCCGCGCGGCAATGCCGAGTTTTTTACTCCGCTGCTCGACAAGAACGGGTGCGAGAAGCGACGCAGTTGTCACAATCTCTGGGGTGTAGGCCGTCTGCGGGATGGCATTCGCGTGGATGCCGCGCGCGCCGATTTCAAGCGCATCTCAGCCGAGCTGGAAGCGCAATATCCCAGCTCGAACAAAGGACAGAGCGCAGCCGTCGAATCGCTCGCGGAAGCTTTCGTCGGTGACATTCGTCCCATTCTGTTCACGCTGCTGGGAGGCGCGGCGTTGCTGCTCGTTATTGCGTGCGTGAATGTGGCAAGCCTGCTGCTGGTGCGGTCGGAGAGCAGACGGCGCGAGATTGCCGTGCGCGGTGCGCTGGGTGCAACAAAGGCGCGGCTAGCCCGGCAGTTTGTAACGGAGGGTCTGCTGCTCACAGCTTTTGGATGTGCGGCGGGTCTGCTTGTGGCCGCATGGACAATGGCGCTTCTGGGCAAGCTGGTGCCAAAATCCATGGCAGACGGAATGCCATTCTTGAGCCACGCAGGGCTGAACGCGCACACAATTATCTTCGCTGCCGCAGTGGCCACGCTTGCAGCCTTCATGTTGGCCGTTACTCCGGCACTGCGTCTTGGGGAAAAAGATTTACAGCATGCTTTGAGCGAAGGCGGGCGCGGCGCAGCAGGCAGATTCTGGCAGCGTCTGGGCGCGAATCTTGTAATAGTTGAGTTGACGGTCGCAGTTGTGTTGTTAGCGGGAGCAGGGCTGCTCGGCAGAAGCTTCTACAGGCTGCTGCATGTAGAAACTGGCTTTGATCCAACGCATCTGGCAACCGTGAACGTCATTGCGCCGGACAGCAAATATAAAACTCCCGATGACACCCGGCAGCTCTATCTTGAAATCGAGCGCAGGCTGATGGCGCTGCCCGGCGTGCAGTCGGTAGGCATGACAACCGATCTGCCAGTCCAGTGCAATTGCGACACCGACTGGATACGCATTGTCGGCAAGCCCTTCCACGGCGAGCACAATGAGGTGGACGAACGCGAAGTAAGCCCGAACTATCTCGCCACACTCAAAGCGAAACTTATCCGCGGCCGCATGATCAATGCGCAGGACGACGCATCGCATCCACAAGTCATCGTCATCAACGAGTCGCTGGCGAAAAAGTACTTCCCCGGCGAAGACCCCATCGGACATAAGATCGGCAATGGAGAGCTTACGTCCGACTCCATGCGCGAGATCGTCGGTGTCATCTCCGATGTGCGCGAAGGCGGCCTGCAGGAGGATCAATGGCCCGCGGAATATGAGGCCATCTATCGCTCCGCCGATACCGGATTCACCATAGCGGCGCGGACCGCGGGAGACGAGAAGGCGCTGCTGCCGACGATGGTGAACACGCTGCGCCAGGTAGAACCCGGCCTCGGCATTTACGACGAGCAGACCATGGAGCAGCAGATTGATAGCTCGGAGACGGCCTTGCTGCATAAATTCGCCATGTGGCTTGTGGGCATCTTCGCCGCACTGGCGTTAGTGCTTGGCGTCATAGGCTTGTACGGCGTGATCGCGTACTCGGTCAGCCAGCGTACGCGGGAGATCGGTGTGCGAATGGCGCTGGGAGCACAACGCAGCACAGTCTATAAGCTTGTGATGCGACAGGCAGCGTGGCTCACAGCCGCGGGCTTGGCGCTGGGGCTGGCTTGTTCTGTGGGAGTTTCAACGTTGATGCAGAAGCTGCTCTTCGGCGTGCAGGCCTGGGATGCACCCACGTTGTTGGCTGTGGCGTTGATTTTGGGCGTGGCAGCGCTTGCCGCAAGTTTTATTCCCGCGTGGCGCGCAGCTTCCGTGAATCCCACGGAGGCGCTGCGGGCGGAGTAGTGCCGGAACGAAGATACTTCCTGAAGATTGGGAGAAACGCAATGCCGGATTGGATTCGCAAGCTGTCAATGTTATTCGGGCGCAACCGCTTCCGCAGCGATCTCGATGAAGAGATGGCGTTTCATCGCGCGCAGTCCGAGCAGGAGTTTGTGAACGAAGGCATGCCATCGGAAGAAGCGCGCTACGCCGCAATGCGGCGATTCGGAAACACAACGCGATTGAGAGAACAAAGCGAGGAGGTCGTGGTATTTCGTATGGAGACCATCATTCAGGATTTGCATTTCGCACTGCGGCAATGGAAGAAGAACCCCGGCTTCGCCTTTACCGCGATCCTCATTCTTTCGCTCGGCATTGCCTCCAGCGTTGCCATCTTTGCATTTGTGGATGCAGCGCTGATCAAGCCTCTGCCGTATGCCGATCCCAATCGCCTGGTCATGCTCTTTGAGAGCATTCCTCTTGGCCCGCGCTTCCATCTCTCTTATCCCGATTACCTCGATTGGAAACGCCAGAACAAAGTCTTCAGCTCGCTCGATGTGTATGATGCCGGGCCAATGATGATGAAGACCGGCGAAGGATTGCGTCAAGTGACCGGCTCGATGGTGAGTGCCGGTTTCTTCCGTACGCTCGGCGTCAAGCCTGTTCTTGGCCGCGATTTTTACGATGGAGAAGACAAGCAGGAAACTCCGCGCACCGCACTGCTCAGCTACTCCACATGGCAGCAGCGCTATGGTGGCAATCCAAATGTGCTGGGGCAGTCAGTGGCTCTCAACGGAGACAGCTACACCATCGTTGGCGTGCTGCCGCGCCAGTTCAGCTTCGCCCCTGCTGAGCCCGCGGAGTTCTGGCCCATTGAAAAGGCCGGCAACACCTGCCGCGGATGTCATTCTCTCTTTGGCGTGGCGCGGCTCAAGGATGGCGTAACCCTCGCCGCAGCCTTCGCGGACATCAAAACCATCGCTGACAATCTTCAGAAGCTATATCCCGATTCCAACCGCGATCAAAACGCATTCATGCTGCCCCTCACAGAACGCATCGTAGGCGACATTCGTCCCATTCTGCTGACGGTATTAAGCGGTGCCGGAATTCTTCTGCTCATTGCAGGCGTCAACGTTGCCAGCCTGTTGCTGGTGCGCGCCGAAAGCCGCAAGCGTGAGATGGCGGTGCGTGGAGCGCTCGGCGCTTCTCCGCGAAGGCTCGTAATGCAGTTCATAACCGAGGGATTGTTGCTCGCCGTAATCGGCGGAGTGTTAGGCCTCGTGATGGCGCAGCAGGGAATGCGGCTGCTTGCGCTTTTGATACCGAAGGACATGCTGGCCTCCATGCCGTTCCTGGGCGATCTGGGGCTGAATGCACACGTGCTTGTCTTCGCCTCCGCGCTGATTGCATTCTGCGGTGTGCTCTTTGCCTTCACGCCGCTTGTCCTGTTCAGGTTTAGCGCAATTCGTGAAGGACTAAGCGAAGGCGGCAGAACCGCTGCGGGCCTCATGTGGCGGCGATTCGGCGCCAACATGGTTATCGCGGAGTTGGCCATGGCAATGGTTCTGCTGGCCGGAGCAGGATTGCTGGGCAAGAGCTTCTATCAACTGCTGCATGCCGATATCGGGATGGAACCGGACCACATTGCGACGGTTCATCTGAACGCGCCGCCCGAGAAGTATTCGAAAGACGAGCAGCGGGCGGCGCTTGCGCGAGAGGTTCTTGCGCGCGTGGGCGCGTTGCCCGGCGTCAAGTCTGTGGGCATTACCACGAAGATGCCTATCGAGGATGCGGACTGGACATCGTCCTTTTATATCGTTGGCCGGCCGAACGACAACGTGAATAAAGAAGTCGCTGTTCGCTATGTGACTGCGGGTTATATGGCGACGCTGAGGACGCGTCTGATCAGCGGACGCTATTTCACCGATGACGAGGACAATTCGAAGCCAAAGGTTGTGATCGTAAACCAGACGATCGCGAAAAAGTATTTCCCTGGCGAAGACCCTGTCGGCAAGCGCATATCCTTTAGCGATGACAAGAACGCCAGGCTGATTGTTGGGGTGATCAATGACATTCAGGAAGGGCAGCTTGACGCGAACCCGCGCGGAGCAACCTACGCCTCGTTTTATCAAAGCCCATTTGAGGCTTTTGTTGTGCTTGCACGCACTTCGCAGGATGACCGCTCCGTACTTCCTGCCATGACGGATGCTCTGCACCAGATCGACAAGGGCATGGCCATTTACGATCCGATGACCATGGATCAGAAGATCCACGATGCACCTTCCACATATCTGCGCCGTTCCTCGGCGTGGCTTGTAGCAGGTTTTGCTCTTGTAGCGCTGGTGCTCAGCGTAGTCGGATTGTACGGCGTGATTGCTTACTCGGTCAGCCAGCGCACGCGGGAGATTGGCGTTCGCATGGCTCTGGGCGCGCAGCGCGGCACAGTGTACGGAATGGTCATGCGGCAAGCTGCGGTGCTGACGACTGTCGGGCTCGCTCTCGGTCTGGTGTGCTCCGTAGGTGCTTCGATGCTGATGCGTAAGCTGCTCTTTGGCGTCGAGGCGTGGGACGTGCCAACTCTGGCCGGCGTAATGGTTGTGCTCGCCGTCTCAGCTTTGGCAGCCAGCTTTCTGCCCGCACGCAGGGCTGCTTCTGTCAATCCGACTGAAGCGCTTCGCGCCGAGTGAGTGGATGTTGTTTGACATTGTCTGACCATGACATACAATGATAGTCATGCGTACGGCGAAGACAATTTCGATTACGCTACCGCCGGATATGCTTAGTCTGGCTCAAGCGTGCGCAGAGCGTGAGCACCGCACCATGAGTGAGCTCTTCCGTGAGGCTTTGCGGCGCTACATGGCTGGCGATGGCGAGTGGGACGCGCTGCTGAGCCGGACGCGGGCACGAGGCGCGGCGCTGGGAATGCGGAATGAGGCCGATGTGGAGCGCCTCTCAGATGAGTTCCGACAGGCACGGCGAAAGTAATGCGCGTTGTTGCGGACACAAATATTCTGATTTCTGCACTGATGTTTGGCGGCCTTCCGGGCGCATTTCTCGATCTGGCATTGACGCAAGCGTTTACGCTGGTCACGTCACCGGCTTTGTTGGATGAACTGGATGAGAAGTTGCGTTTGAAGTTCGGCATTACAGGCATGGATGCCGATCTGATTCGAGCAAAGCTTGAAAAAAGCGCTCAAGTCATCGTTCCGCGGATTGCGCTTGCAATAGTTGCGGATGACCCCGACGATGACCGGGTTTTAGAATGCGCTTTGGCGGGGCAGGCAAACTGCATTGTCAGCGGAGACCGCCATCTGTTGCGGTTGGGCGCTTATGACGGGATCGAGATCATGAACGTTCGCGCGTTTGTGGACGCTCTCGATATCGGTTTTTGATTCTTCAGTTCCTCGTCACACCAGCTTCAGGAAGCTGTTCGGCTGCATCCGCGCGCCGGGGAAGACGAGGTCGAGGTTGCTTGCGCCGAGCGTATGCGTAACCATCTCGCTGAGAACCTGCCGATAGTCCGTGGTCAGCGCCAGATCGCGGCCTTCATTCAACTGCTCAGGCTCAAGGCCGGGCCACTTGCCTTGCACCTTGCCGCCCTTCACCTCCGCGCCCAGAACGAACATGACATTCGCATGACCGTGGTCGGTGCCTCCGGTGCCATTCTCCTTGGCAGTACGGCCAAACTCGGACATGGTGACAACGGTCACGTTTTCCGCCTGATCGCCCATGTCTTTCCAGAAAGCCGCAATCGCATTCGAGAACTCGCGCAGACGGTCTGAGAGCTGACCGTTGACCGCGCCCTGATTCTGATGCGTGTCCCAGCCATTGATGTCCGTGAATGCAGCTTCCACTCCAAGGTTCGCTTTCAGAAGCTGCGCTATCTGCTTCATGCTGTTGCCGAAATCGGTAGTGGGATAATCCGCGGAAGGCTTGTAAGAGCCAGGATTTGTGGCGCGCAACATCTTGACCGCATCAAAGGTCTCTTCGCCCGTTGCATGCAGAATCTGATCGCCGCTGGAGCCGTACATCGCTTCAAAGGCCGAAGCAGCGGGAGACGGCTTCTGGCCTGCAACAGAAAAGTTGTTCACATTATTCAGCGCAATAGCAGGAACCTTGCCGGCAAGCGTACGCGGAACATCCGAACTGAGCGCAAGCGCGCGGAAGGCCGTATGCTCGCAGGTTCCAGCGCAACGCCGGCTCAAATCTTCGGCCTGCAGCGCGCGGTTGAGCCAGCCATCATCGGTGCTTTTCACGCCGGGCGTGCCTGATTCCATAAAATCCTGCGCGTCAAAATGAGACCGGCTCATGTCAGGCGATCCGACAGCATGAATAATGGCAAGATGCCCCTGATCGTAAAGCGGCTTGAACGCGCCCATCGATGGATGCAGGCCAAATGCGCCATCGAGATCGATCACTTTATCCTGCGGCACAGCGATGGAAGGCCGCATCGCGTAGTAGTTGCGCTCGCGGTAGGGAACAACAATGTTGAGGCCATCTGCCGCGCCGCGCTGGAAGACGACGACGAGACGCTTCTTGGGAGCCGCTGCCGTCTGCGCCATCACAGTCCGGACAAGAAAATTCGGAATAGCCGTGGTTCCGGCAAGAGCGAGAGCGCCTTTATGGAGGAAGAAGCGGCGGTTGATCTGCATGAGGGAGAGCCTCCTTATCGGCGTTGGAACTCTGGCGAACCTAAGAGCAAACCTGCGAGCAACTGATCCTGTTTTTCAATCGGGGACGCTGGCGGCAGGTGATTCGGCTGCGGCTTCAAGACAGCAGGCACTGCGACTACTTGCTTGCCGCCGGTGCGGAGCTTGTCGGCTTGCATCGCCATGTCAGGCGCGGCGGGTTGGACCTGTGCAGACTGTTCGGTAAACTGCTGCAGCACGGCAGAGCGCGTAGTTTCGCTCACTCCACCACCCACGAGCAGCGATTCAAGACGCGCCTCTTCGGATTCAGGCGACGGCTTCGGCGCATCGGACTGCGTGGCAGACTGCGGAACCGCACTCGCGGATTCCGGCCACTTGGTCGTAATGCCATTGAGCTTGTTAGCAGTGAGCGAAAGCGCAAAGTTCATGCGGTTCACCAGCGCGCCGGTAGAGACCCAATCAGCAGCGTCCCATTTGTAGCCCGTAGGCGGAATCGATCCGTAAAGCGGCATGCCCATATCGCGCAGAGCATTCATGAGCGGCTGCATATTTGCGATATTCGCGTTGGAAGCGCGCGATGCTGAAACCACGTACTCAAGCGGAGTCTTGATCTTCGCGCGATACGTGTTCGAAGACCAGAACTCAGGCGAGCGATACAGCGTCTCAAGCACCGCGGCAATGTCGCCATCCGAGTGCAGAAATGTCTTGGCCATGCGATCCACAAGCGACTGCGGCGGATCGTCGGAGACAAAACGAATCGCAAGCTTGCGCGAGATGAACTTAGCGGTAGCAGGACGCGTGGAAAGAAAGTGCAGCAGGTTGCGGCCTTCCTGTTCGCCCTTGTCCTTGAACTTCTTGCCCATCACCTTGTTTGTGCCTGGCTCATGACGGTTGGCGTCATACTTAAACCCTCCGCCGCGCTGCGGACGATCGACGGTCCAACCGGTAAGGATGCGCGCAGCCTGGATAACATCCGCCTGGCTGTAGCCGCCGTTCACGCCCAGCGTGTGCAGCTCCATTAGCTCACGCGCGTAGTTCTCGTTCAACCCCTCCGGCTTGAACTTTTTATTGCCTTTCTTGACGGCGGCCTGTGTAGCCTTTTCAACGGAAGTCGAATCCGGACCGGTACTCGATGAGTTGTCGAGATAAAGCAGCATCGCCGGGCTGTGTGCCACGGCTTCCAGCAGGTCTTCAAACTTGCCGAGCGAGTTCGGCCGGATGACGTCGCGCTCATAAGAGACAAGATAGTAAGGCGTCGCCTCATCTTTGCGCAGATAAACATTGAAGTGGTTGAACCAGAAGTCCGTCATCACTTCCTGAAGCTGAGCCTCGGAGTAGATGTCGCGGGTCAGGCGCTGTGAAAGAAGCTCATCCACAACCACTTTCTCAGGATTCTCCAGCGCGCCGACCGTCTCTTTCAGATCGGGCGAAAGACCGGCAAGGAGCGCGGCCCGCTGAGGGCCTTTCAGCGCCTTGAGAAATGCGTCAAAGCGGGGTTGGGGCAGCGCGGTAAGGGTCTGCACGCGCTGGCTCGGCGGGAGAGCCAGAATGGAGTCTACAAAGCCAGGTTCAATCAGCGTTTCGGCGGGCTGGGGCTGCGCAGGAGATGCTCCGGGCACCGCCATAGCATTCGCTGAGCCGCCTTGTGCGCTGCCGGCCTGACCATTTGTAGCTACTCCATTCATGGAGCTTGCGGCCGCCTGCGGCGGCTGCGCCGAGGCAGAAGACATTGCATTCGATGCCATCGCACTCGCAACTGGTGCGGCGTTCGTCGCTGGCGTGGCATTCGCAGTAGTCTGCTGCTTCAGCTTGTCCTGCTCGCGTCTGTAACTAACGCGGGCCACCTGGTTGACATACACGGTGTGGACAGCCCCGGAAGCTGGCATGGCAGCTTTGCCGTCAATAACCTGGCGGATGACAGCGCCGCTCGGCAGGCGCGCCAGAATGTCCTCGCTGCTCCACTGCATGGCCGGATATTCCGCAAGCCGGGCCTGAAGAGCAGAGTTGTCCATGGAGCCTGGATGAAGCTGCTGGGCAAACCACCGGTCGAGACCCGTAGAACCAGGCCCCATAGCCTTGACAGCCTTCAGATCGCCGGGTCGAAGTCCAAAAGTAAAGCGATTAAGCGCATGCAGAATGCGTTCATCGGAGGTGAGTTTGCCGGGTCGCGCAGCGAAGCGATCCAAAAGCCCAGAGCGGTCAAAAGCCGCAGGAGCAGCGGCCAATGCGGGCTGCGGCAGCGTAGAAGCGCCGAGGCAGAGGCACATAACTGCGGCCATAGAGCGGGCAACAAAGCGATCGGGGGGCTGCATTCCAGTACTCCGCAACGAGATGTGCCGGATTATATCGCGGCTCGGGCTTCCATTTATGGTGACGCTATTATCGGCGGGAAGTTTCGCAAAGCCCTGTAAAAAGAGGGATTTATTTGTACCCTCCGGCAATGTATGCTTTTGGGGCACTGTTCCAGACAGTTTTCAGGCAGATGAGGCTATGCAGCTTTGAAGTGCGTGCCCGGGTTGTTAACCGATTCTGTCCGGCTTTGTTAAATAGGTAAGGAGATTTCCATGCGTCAATTGCTCTCAATTCCTGCATTGCTCTGCGCAAGCCTGCTCATCGCTCCTGTCGCGGCATTAGCTGCGTCTGAAGCCGCTCCCGAAATCAAATATGAGCGCTACACGCTCAGTAACGGGCTTGAGGTCATTCTGCATGAAGACCACAAGCTGCCCATCGTGGCCGTTGATCTCTGGTACCACGTCGGCCCGGTCAAGGAGCGCGCCGGGCGAACCGGATTCGCTCATCTCTTTGAGCACATGATGTTCGAAGGCTCAAAGCACGTCGGCGAGAAGGCGCACTTCAAGTATCTTGAAGCAGCCGGAGCAACGGACATCAACGGCACCACCTCGTTTGACCGCACCAATTACTTCGAGACGCTCCCGGCAAATGAGCTGGAACTTGGGCTCTGGCTGGAGAGCGACCGCATGGGATTCCTGCTCGATACGCTGGATCGCGCCAAGCTGACCAATCAGCGCGACGTGGTGCGCAACGAGCGGCGGCAGAGCGTCGAGGGTCGTCCTTATGGAATTGTCGATGAGACGGTCTTTCATCTGCTCTATCCCTCCACGCACCCCTATTACGCGGATGTGATGGGCTCTCACGCAGACGTGGAAGCGGCGCGCCTTGCCGATATTCGCGAGTTCTTTGCGCAGTACTACACGCCGAACAATGCCACCATCGCCATCGCCGGAGACTACGATCCGGCCACCATCAAGCCGCTGCTTGAGAAGTATTTTGGGCCCATTCCGGCAGGGCCGCAGGTGGACCTGACTCCCGTGACAACGCCCCCCATCACATCCGAGCGCCGCAAAACCGTCGCGGACGCCGTGCAGTTGCCCAAGGTAACGCTGGCATGGCTTGCGCCGCCTGCGTATAAACCCGGCGATGCGGACGCAAGCATCGCATCGCTGATCCTGGGCTCAGGCAAGGCAAGCAGGCTCTATCGCGAACTGGTGTTGAAGCAGCAAATCGCGCAATCCATCAATTGCTATAACGATTCCGAGGCGCTGGCTTCAAATTTTGTCTGCGAGATGATCGCAAAACAGAACGTAACGCCGGAAAAGCTTGAGGCGGAAGCCGAAAAGGTCATCGATGACTTTATGAAGAACGGCCCGACGGCTGCGGAGGTCGAGGCTGCGCGCAACGTGACGGAGACGCAGATGATCTCCGGCCTGCAGCGCCTGGGAGGCTTCGGCGGCATTGCCGACATGCTCAACCAGTACAACCAGTACACGGGCGACCCCGGCTACCTGCCCAAAGATCTGGCGCGGTATGACGCGGTAACGCCTGCAAGCGTGCGCGATCTCGCCGGCAAAACGCTCGGCAAAGATCAGCGCGTCGTGGTCTACGGCGTTCCCGGCAAAAAAGTGCTGAACGATGTGCCTCGCAGCCCTGACGATACCGACGCAAACGTGAAGATCACCCCGTCGCACACCGCGGAGTTCGAGCAGGCCCAGGCATGGCGCGCAACCGCTCCCAAGCCCGGTCCGGAGCGCGCACTCGTTCTGCCCAAACCGAACGTGTTCAAGCTCGACAATGGCATGACCGTCTACCTCGTGGAGCGGCATGAGCTTCCCATCGTCAGCACCCGCTTTGTCACGCTCGCCGGAGCAGCAGGGAATCCAGCGGACCATCCGGGACTCGCCGGCATGACCGCAGCCATGCTGACGGAGGGAACGGCGAAACGCTCGGCGGATGAAATTGCCATTCGCGCCGCAATGCTCGGTACGGATCTCTCTTCCGCAAGCGATTCCGATACGGCCCTGATGTATATCTCAGTGCTCAAGCGCAATCTCCCCGGAGGTCTGGAACTCATCTCCGAATCAGCCGAGCGCCCGGCATTCCTGGCAAAGGATCTGGATCGGACTCGCGCGGCGAGATTGACTTCCTTGCTCCAGCAGGAGGACAGCCCGGTGCAAATGGCGTTCCGCGCCGGCGCGCTGAATCTGTATGGAACATCGAATCCGTATGCGTACGACTCGCTCGGCACATCGGATTCGCTCAAAGCCATGACGCGCGACCAGGTTGCTGGCTTCTACGCGAGCCATTATGGTCCCAAAAGCAGCCTGCTTGAAATCACGGGAGACGTAACACCGGCAGAAGCGCGCGCACTGGCGGAAGAGGCCTTCGGAAAATGGACCTCCGCGGCCATGCAGCCAAAGCTCCCGCCTCCTCCGGCACTGCCGCAACGCAAAATTTTCATCGTAGACAAGCCGGGTTCGCCGCAGACCGCATTGCTGGCCTTCGGCGTCGGCCTCGAAAAGAATTCTCCCGATTATGCCGCCGCAACAGTGATGAATACCATGCTCGGCGGCCTCTTTTCCTCGCGTATCAACATGAATCTGCGTGAGGCGCACGGTTATACCTATGGCGCCTTCTCGTTTTACTCGTTCTATCGCGGAGTTGGCCCGTTCATCACCGGTGCGGAGGTTCGTACCGACGTAACGGCGCCTGCAACAAACGAATTATTCAAGGAACTTGAGGGCATCCACACCACGCCGCTGACCGATACAGAACTCCGCATGGCCAAGGACTCGATCATTCGCTCCATGCCGGGCAGCTTTGAAAGCGCAGACGGCGTCAACGGCCAGATCCAGGACCTGTGGACCTTCGGCCTGCCTCTCGATTACTACGAGAAGCTGCCGGCCCGGCTTGAAGCAGTCACTTCAGCCGACGCCCAGCAGGTCGCAGCTAAGTACGTGAAACCTGCAAACATGCTGGTAATCGCCGTGGGAGACAAATCAAAGATCGAAAGTGGATTGAAGGACCTGAAGCTGGCTCCAGTAGAAACCTGGACCGAGAAGTAAGCGGCAGCTACGAAAGGGAACTAAGCTAAAGCTGAAGCATCCTTTGGATGCTTCAGCACAGCCTGATGAAAACCCCATCTTCGCTTTTCCGGAGGGAGCGTGAGGCTTCAGCCTCACGAATAAGGCCAATGTATTCAAGAGGGCTTCAGCCCCGGGCCCTTCGTTAAAACCGCCAGGCTGACTTTGTCAGCAGCCCTTTTTACACCGCGCCATAATCGCCGCATGCAGCCGCTCACGCAAGCCGGAAGGCATGTCATACAGCTCATGCGACCGATAAATCTGAATGGTCTTGCGCGTCGTCGAGAGGGTCACCTCGCAGTGATCGCACCCATGCAGATGCTCCTGTAGCTCGGCGCGCAGTTGTGGAGTAACTGCGTCATCGATCAAATCATCGAGCATTGCCAAAAACTCAGTGCACGTCACTTGCTGCCTCCACTACTAGTTGATGCTTTGCGCCGCTTAAAGTAGCGGCTCAATCTCTCGCGAAGCTGCAGCCGTGCCCGCAAAAGGCGCGATTTCACCGCCGGAACGCTCAAACCAAGCGTTTCGGCCGTCTCTTCCGTTGAAAGCCCATCCACGTCGCGCAGGGTAAACACCACGCGAAACCCCGGCGGAAGCCCCTGAATTGTCTTGCGCAGTATCTCGCCGAGCTCCGTCTGCGAATAGTTCTGCTCCGGATCGGGGTCCCAGTCGGCCAGGTCGCGCGGAACGGAGCCCTCTTCGGTCTCGACGTCCTCGTCCAGCGACACCATCCTGCCTGTCCGCCGCTTCCGCAGCCGCATCAGGCTCTCGTTGACTGCAATTCGAACCAGCCATGTGTAGAACTTCGAGTTTCCCTGGAACTGCTCAAGCTTTTCGTACGCCTTGAGAAACGCGTCCTGCATTACGTCTTCGGCGTCTTCGCGATTCTGCGTAATATGCTGCGCAATGCGAAAAAGCTGCCGCTCGTACTTGCGGACGAGTTCGTCATAAGCCGAGACATCGCCCCCGCGTACCCTCTCAACAAGGGCAACGTCTGGGTGCGGCGGCTCGAGCTCTCCTGCAATGGGTTGGATGGTCGCCATGCGATTCGGTTGCGGAAATCCTTATCAGCGGAATCAGAGGTGGCCGCAAACACCAGTGTAATGGACCAGACCCCCCGGGCAAAACTGCTCCAAAGATCGGTTATGGCTCGGTTTGAATTGTTTTGTATCAGGGCACGACTTCAGCATGTGCCCAATCCATGCGCGTTTTTTGCGCATGGGTGGGACAGCACTCCCGCCAACTCACCGTGAACAGGCTTTGTAACAGGGCACGACTTTAGTCGTGCCGAGCGAGCTTTGTAACAGGGCGCGACTTTAGTCGTGCCGAGCGAGCTTTGTAACAGGGCACGACTTTAGTCGTGCCGAGCGAGCTTTGTAACAGGGCACGACTTTAGTCGTGCCGAGCGAGCTTTGTAACAGGGCACGACTTTAGTCGTGCCGAGCGAGCTATTTTTAGTTCTAGGGCTTTAGCCCCGGAGGCTTTTCAAACTGGCCTGTAACGCCGAAAAGACCCTCATTGTCACAAAACACTCACGACCTATCCTGCTCCAATGCCATAAATTAGTAGCATCGTGATCGTTAACATCTCCCGCCGTGCGCACGACCATAACTGGGAGCTCGACCCAATCACCCGGTCGCTCCTCGATACCGACTTCTACAAGATCCTCATGCTCCAGTTCATCTGGAAGCATTTCCCCCGCACGCGCGCCTGCTTTGCACTCCAGAACCGCACCACCACAGTCCGCCTCGGCGACATCATCGTCCTCGACGAACTCCGCGAGCAACTCGAACACACCCGCAGGCTCCGCTTCCATAAGTCGGAGCTGATCTGGCTCGCCGGCAACACCTTCTACGGCAAGCGCGGCATCTTCGAGTCCGAATTCCTCGAATGGCTCGACCAGGACTTCCGCCTCTCCGACTACCAGCTTTCCGTGCAAGACGGCCAAATCTCCCTCCGCTTCGAAGGCCTCTGGACCGATACAACTCTCTGGGAAATCTACGCCCTCTCCATCATCGACGAACTCAAGACACGCGCCGCAATGAAGAACCTCAGCGAGTTCGACCTCGACATCCTCTACGCCCGCGCCAAAACGCGCCTCTGGGAAAAAATGGAGCGCCTCCGCGGCATGCCCTCGCTCCGCATCAGCGACTTCGGCACCCGCCGCCGCCACAGCTATCTCTGGCATGAGTATGTAGTCATCGCCATGCGCGACGTCCTCGGCTCCAGCTTCACCGGCAGCTCCAACACCTACCTCGCCTACAAGCACGACCTCGAAGCCATCGGCACCAACGCGCATGAGCTGCCCATGGCCCTCGCCGCTCTCGCTGACACAGACGAAGAGCTACAGACGGCGCAATATCGTCTCCTCGATCTCTGGCAGCGCACCTATCAGGGCGAGCTGATGATCCTCCTGCCAGACACCTTCGGAACCACGCAGTTCCTCCGCAACGCCCCAGACTGGGTCGCCGACTGGACCGGCCAGCGCATCGACAGCAAAGACCCCTTCGTCGCAGGCGATGAGTACATCGCATGGCTGGAGCAGCGCAACCGCGACCCGCGCCGCAAACGCCTCATCGCCTCGGACGCGCTCGATGTAGACAAAATCCTCGAACTCCACAACTACTTCTCCGGCAAAATCCGCTTCAGCGCCGGATGGGGCACGCTCCTCACCAACGACTTCCGCAACTGCGACCCGCAGGGCGGCGACGGCTTCGATCCCATCAGCCTCGTCTGCAAGCTGGTCGAAGTCGATGGTCGTCAGGCAGTCAAGCTCTCAGACAACTACCGCAAAGCAATGGGACCACCCGAAGAAGTCGAACGCTACCGCCGCATCTTCGGTCTTGAAGGCATCGCAGACACCCCCGTCGAAGCATAAACAGAGAACCGCACACAGAATCCAGTGAAGATAACCGGGTGCCCCCGGTCTCCCGCTTTTGGAGACCGGGGATGCCACAAATGCCAGCCAGTCTTTCGGAGAACCTTATGAAGCTATCTCTGCTCGCAACATCTTTGCTCGTCGCCGGTTCAGCCATCGCACAAAATCCCAACGCCCATCTCGATTTCCTCAACCACAACCAGCCAATGCTCGACGCGCACAACTGCTATCCATACGATGGCAAGTGGACTGACCGCGTCCGCCGCGCTCTCAACTCCGGCTACCCGGTATCCATCGAGCAGGATCTCGCCTGGTACGTTGACCCCGCCACCGGAGCAGGCCGCGTCGTAGTCTCGCACTCGGCCAAGCCAACCGGAGCAGAGCCCACTCTGAAAGAGTCCTTCTTCGATCAGGCGCGTCCAGTCATCGATCAGGCCATCAAAGAAAACCATAAAGACCGCTGGCCTGTGGTCGTTCTCCATTTCGATTTCAAAGACAATCGTCCGGAGATTCTCGCCGCGGTCTGGAAGCTGCTCGGCGAGTATGAGCCGTGGCTTTCAACGGCAATCAAAACCCAGGATGCAAGCCTCCTCTCGCCGCTGGAGCGCAAGCCCGTATTGGTCGTCACAGAAGAGTCGGACGATCAGCAGAAGGTATTTTTTGACAATGTGCCCGTAGGCGGAAAACTGCGCGTCTTCGGCTCCGCTCATACAAAGAATCCGCCCGCGGGCCTCGTCGGAAAAGAGATCCAGCACTGGGAAGCCACAGCTCCGGTCGAAGACCTCTTCAATGAGCGTCCCACAAACTACCGCCGCTGGTGGAACAGTAGTTGGTACACAGTGGAAGAAGGCGGCCAGCACGGTTCAACTGTGTGGACGGATACGGATGACAAGCGGCTGCGTGCGCTTGTAAATCACGCGCACAAGCTCGGCTACTGGATTCGCTTCTACACGCTGGACGGATTCGCGCCGGACGAAGATCAGGGCTGGGGAAGCTACTATAACTTCGGCAGCAGGGCGGCCGTAGCCACGCGCTGGAAGGCCGCCATCGCAGCAGGGGTAAACTTTGTCGCCAGCGATCAGTATGAAGACCTCGCCAGATACATGAAGCAGAACTCGCAGAACCTCCGCCCCGAGGAAAAGAAATAAGAAAGCATCCCACCAAGGCAAGTAAGCACAAACCGGAGGGAGCAGTGGCCTTCAGGCCCATGAAAACAGATGAAAAATAGGAATAGACACTTCAGCCCCGGGCTCTTAAACAACGCGCCAGCCATCATTCTTGCCGCATGGGATACTTGCAAAGAAATAACTACTGCTCGAAGGAACCAAACCATGAGAACGAAAATCTTCTCCGTATCTCTCATCGCCGCATTCACGGTCGCAGCAGCCAACGCTCAATCCTTCCCGAGCCAATACAAAGGTACACCCTACGGCGATAGCCGCTACCATGACGGCCCGCAGAAAATCCCCGGCCGGGTCTTCTGCGCCTACTACGACTTCGGCGGCGAAGGCATCGCCTATCACGACATCGACGCGAAGAATCACGGCAGCGGAGAACTCAACACCGCGGACGGAACCTACCTCCACGAATTCCGCATGAATGAAGGCGTAGACACCTCCTTCGTCAAATTCGACCGCAAGCCTGATCCGGTAGACGACAACCCCTATGACAAGGTTCTTCCACCACGCGACATGCTCTACGTCGGCTGGACCGAACCCGGCGAATGGTTCAACATCACAGTGGATGTGGCAAAGGCCGGAACCTACACCGCGGATTTCCTCTACACATCCAACCGCGGCGCCACCATCTCAATCGACGTCAACGGAAAGCCCGCCACATCGCCCCTCGGCATCCCGTCCACCTACGATTCCGCCGACCCGGTAACCTGGCGTCAGTGGCACCATTGGAACCTCGCCCCAAATCTTTTTAAAGTCCATCTCGACAAGGGCAAAAACGTCCTCACCGTCCACATCCTCTCCAACGGCCAGATGAACCTCGGCTATTTCGACTTCAAGCCGGCACCGAAATGACGCATGGCGCTGCCTGGCGTCGAATGAGACCCAGTTAGCAAGTGCTCATTCATTGAGCTGCTCGGGTCCCGTATGGATGTTTAGTAAAGCAAGGCGCGTTTCTCCTTGCCAATTTCACAAGCCGCCTGAGCGCGATACTCTAGAAGTGCATGAAGTTTGCAAGCGAGTACATTCGCGTAACCTAAAAAGATCGTCCGATATCCAAGCGCATTATCAACATAAGAGGAGAGCACTTATGAAGCACCTGTTGATCGCGGGACTGTTTCTTGCGGTGACCATGAGAGGCGCATCGGCGCAGGTCAACGCCGGTGAGCAGAAATCCGATCCAAACCTGCCCTTTACCGTGACCCAGGTTACCACGTTGAATTTACCCTGGAAGATTGCCTTCCTGCCTGACGGAAGAATGCTCATCACCGAAAAGGTCGGCGGAATGCAACTGGTTACCCAGCAGGGCGCAAAGACGCCGGTTGCCAACACTCCAGCCGTTTTGTGGAGAGGCCAGGGTGGAATGCTGGGCGTCTTTCTATCGCCGAATTATTCTAAGGACCACAATATCTACCTCACCTATTCGGAACCCGGTGATGGCGGTTCAAGTCTTGCCCTTGCGCGGGCGCAGCTCAAGATCACGCAGGACACGGCCAGCCTCGAAAAATTTAAGGTGATCTGGCGCGATGGCGAAAGAGGGGAAGGTGGCCAATTTGGCGCGGAGGTCGCTTTTTCTCCTGATAACAAATACCTCTTTCTCTCCTCTGGCGACAGGCAGCGCATGACACCGGCCCAGGATCCCAACCAGCCGCTCGGCAAAATACTGCGCCTCACGCTCGATGGCAAGCCGGCCCCTGGCAATCCCATGGCCGGCAAGAAGGGTTCGGCCACCGTGCCGGTCATCGACCCGCCCGCGGACACCGAAGCTGCAAAGTCCGCCCCGGTCGTAAGGACATATACCTTTCCCGGTCCAAACCTGACGCCGTCTGAGACCTGGGCCACCGGACTCCGCACGCCCTATGGCCTGGCCTTTGCGCCGGATGGACGGCTGTGGGAGCTGGAACACGGCCCTCGCGGCGGCGATGAGCTCAACCTGATCGAGCCCGGCAAAAATTATGGCTGGCCGCTGGTCTCTTATGGAGTCAACTACAACGGCGTGTCCATTCCCACACCTGACAAACGCGCTGACCTCACCGAGCCTGTGATCTATTGGGTTCCGGTCATCGCGCCGGGCAACCTCATGTTTTACAAAGGCGCCATGTTCCCCCAGTGGAATGGCTCGGCATTCGCCAGCGGGTTGATCTCGAAGGCGCTCATCCGTATCACCTTCGACGGCAAGGGTGGAGCGCAGACTGCTGAGCGTTGGGATGTAGGATTCCGAGTCCGCGACGTGGAGGTCGCTCCGGACGGAGCACTGTGGATGATCGAAGACGCAAAACCGGGTCGCCTTGTCCGCGTGACGGCGAAATAGGGCGCCGAACCGGGAGAACCAGGCGATATGAACCATAAACTGAAACCGGTGTTTTGGACAGCCTGCGCGTTTCTGTGCGGGATGCCCCTCTTGAGCCAGGCCCCTCAGACCCTGCCGGACGGTAAAGGTAAAGCGGAATTCGTCCATAACTGCACGGCATGTCACCGCGCCGATATGGTGACCGCTGTCAAGAAAACTCCGGATGACTGGCAAAAGAGTGTCTTTGAAATGGCCTCTCGCGGCACCGACGGCACAAAGGAAGACCTGGACAGCGTCGTCCTGTACCTGGATAAGTTCTATTCGTTGGATAAGCCTGTTCCGGCCGATGCAAAACCGGCTGCGCCGCCGGCAGCCTCAGAAACTCCCACCGCGCCAAACCACTCCGAAATCGAACGCGCAAAGCGCATGATTGCCGAGAACAATTGTCTTGGCTGCCATCGCATCGAACAACAGGGAGCCTCCACCGCGCCATCGTTGAACGGAGTGGGAGCACGGCACACTGTGGATGAGTTGCGGGCAGCTATTGCGAATCACCATCCATCCTCCGGCTCAGGCAGCATCCATCCTGAGCCTCCCTATGAAGGAAAGATCGCGGCAGACGATCTCAACGACCTGGTACGCTATCTTTCCTCGCTTCCTCCCTCACCGTAGCGGTTCGCCGCCTTGCTCAAGGTCGTGCTGACGGCCCCGGAGGTTGTGAGGATGACGCTTCGTGCCTGATTCGCCGGCCTCCCAGGTCCGAAAATCCTGACATGGCGCACCCATTTTTGCGCGGCTTACAGCAGTGAAGACGTAGGCCCCCAATGGGGAGAGGGATTACAGCGCGATTACTCGCTCGACAGGCATTCTATAGGAGAAACGGCTAGTGCACGCCTGAGCGGCACGTATGCGGCGGCAGCCAGGAGCATTCCGAGCAAAACCAGGCCGGCGATATATCCTCCAAAAACAGACCTTGCACTCAAGCTATAAAGTTCCGCAAGCCCTGCTGCCGCAAGAATAGCTCCAACGGAGCCAAACGCCAGCCCAATCAAAATCGAACGCCGCAGCCTCTTCATCATTGAAGTGCAAACCTGGGTCTTGTTCGCGCCGAGCGCAATCTGAATGCCTATTTCCCTCCTGCGCTCTGAGACATGCAGCGACACAATTCCGAAAAAGCCAACCGCCAAAATGATCGTCGCCATACAGGCGCAGGTCGCGCCCGAGATTGTGATGACCTTCCATAATCGAAGATCGTCGTCTATCCGGCTCATACCATCAAATCCTCTCGATTTTTCAACCCAAAATCGACTTCAGCATAAAACGCCGCACCGGCAGATGTCATAACGCTCATTTTGGCATTTTCTCAAGGCCGGATGGCCCAGGTCTTAGGGAACTCCACCGAGCAAAACACGAGGGTGCCCCTGGTCTGGATTCTCGGACCTGGGATAGCACGAACCTCAGTTTTCCGGTTCCGTCGAGCCCCCGTCTTCGATTCATGCATAATCGCCGCGGCACTCATCGAGGCACGATCCTCGGTTGACGCAAACAGCCGAATGCAATCCTCCACCAAGCCTGCCGTCCTTCCGGTATGTGGGTTAAACAGGCTCAACTCTACCCGCTTCGCCCCCTGTGGAAATCTTTGTCAAGCCCTCCCGCGAAAAATAGTTTGTAACCCCTTTATCATCAGCGCAAAATTCTTCGCGGAATTTGCATAAGATTATTAGCCTTTATGCCACACTGGAATAAGCAGAAATAACCAAGGCCCGAATCCCACCGGATTCGGGCCTTTTGCTTTTCTGATCTCTGATCTCTGAACCCTGATCTCTGTAAAAGGAGCTTACATCATGCGAAACCTGACCGTCCGTGTTCCCGATGAAGTCTACAAAGCCGCTCGCGTCTACGCGAACCGGCATCACTCGTCTATCTCCTCAATCGTGGCGGATTTTCTATTCACCCTCCGCCATCTCTCTGACTCAGGAGACGGGATGCGTCCCGGCTCAGCCATCGACTTCCACCGCGAACTTCTGAAGATCAACAAGGTAGGCCGCGCCAACCTCGAACCCCTCAACGACAAGGAATTCCTGGCCATCGCCCGCTACCTGCTCAGCTCGGAAAACTAGACTGTGCAGTTGCACAGTCCCGGAATGAAGATCGCATAAAGATTTCTATAAGGAGTGTGGAAATGGCCATAATCCGAACAAACAAAGCCGCTTCGGAACGGAGGCTGCACAGGATAACTCAAGCCATTGTCCAAATCCGAACAGCTACTGCTGCGCCGCAGGCGGCGGCGTGGGACGGTTTTTAGCCCGCAGAAACGCAATCAATTGCTGAATCTCCTCATCCGAGAGCGACTCGCGAAAAGGTGGCATTTTGGTCCCGCCATCAAGAATCTGAGTAGAGATTTTCTCGTTGGTCATGGCCTTTTGCTTGCGGATTTCAGCAAGCACCGGTGCCTTCTTGGTGCCTTCAAGGCTAGCGCCATGACAAAATCCGCAGCCTTTATCGCGGTAGAGAACGGCTCCAGCCATCTCAGCCGATTTTGTATCCGAGCCGTAGACCAGAGCTGTCGAGCCAAGCAGTAAGAAACAGAGGAATGCAAAGAAAGTCTTGTGGAATCTCACGGGAGTATTTTCGCATGTCAGAGCAAAGTTGGCGTTCCATCGATCGGTGGACGCGCATAGTGAAAAGTGATGGCCGCGCATGGAATCCATACGCGGCCAAGGTGTTGTGGCGTTAGCAGATTTAGCGCCGTGGTGCAAAGCCGAAGGTGACAGTGACGGCGAAACTGCGGCCGGCCATGATGCTCGGCAGGTCGGCGCCGCCGAGTGTAGTAGTTGCGTTGAACTGGTCCACACAGGCCGCCGGCTTGGCCGTTGTGCCACAGGTTCCGGGAATGTCGCCGGCGGGAACCGCGGAGTTGCCAAGCGTAAGTGTCTGGAGGTTGTGGGAATCCATAAGGTTTGTAGCACTCAGACGAATCTTCGTCTGGTCGAAGATGGAGTGGTTGCGAATGGTGTAGTTGAAGTAGGTATCGAGTGTGCTGAATGGATCGACAATGGCCTGATTGTGATACTGGCCGTTGTCCATTCGCTCCTCGCCGATGCGCTTGTTGAAGATGCCAGCCTCAAACCCGTAGTGGCCATAGGTGAGTCCCTGCGCCTCGGTATCGGTTGGCGTCTGCTGAACCCAAAGGCCGCTGGGCACCCTCTGATACACAGGATTGGCGGGATAGTTGGCAAGATTGGCATTCATCTGGCCGCGATAATAGCCAGTGCCGGCAGTTCCGTTGAGGTAGAGACTCAGCCCAGGAGCGAGGACGACTGTGCTTTCGAATTCCAGTCCTTTGGCTGTGGAACTGGGCTGCAGGTAGTAGATGGTATCGCCGTAGTCCGGATCCGTGGTGACTGTATCTGTGGTGGACGAGTAGCCGCTCTGGAAACGAACCATATAAGCATCGGCATCGATGGAAACGCGGTTGGCCTTGAATACGGTTCCCGCCTGGTAAGCACTGCTCTTCTGCTGCTTGGGCTGGATCGCAATCTGCGGAACGGCCGCATTGGCAGAGGCTGCGGTCTGGTTGTAGTCGTAGACTGCGCTTGGCGGGACTACGCTGCCCGTGGAAGCCTGGCCGTAGAATGACCAGTTCGGCCGGACACGGTAGTTCAGATCCAGCGACGGGAGCCAGGCGGTAAAGTTGCCAGTGTTGGTGATCGTGTTCGGACAGGGTGCGGTGACGCTTGTGCAGCCCAGATTGCCAACTGTTGAGCCGTCGTCAGCGAAGTGGAGAATGTCGAAGGTATAACCGGCAAACTTGACGCCAGTGGTTACGTTGAACTTCGGCGTGACGTGGAACTCATATTCAGCGTAAGGCTGATACGAATTGGTCCAGAAGCGCTCATTAAACTTGGACAGCGCCTGATCAGCCCAGTTGTTAAGCGGGTCGCTAGGGTACTGGTGGCGGTTGGTCCTGGCCCACTCGTACCACATGCCTGCGCGGAAAACGCCGAAGGTGGAGGTTTGCGAGATCTGAGCAATTTCTCCATATTTGCGGTAGCTGTTGTACTTGTCAATGCCGCAAGGGAGAGCAGCTATGCCCTTCTTGACAACCTGCACATTGCAAGGCGCAACAGCCGTGCCGAGGTAGTACAGTGAGTCCTTGCCTGTTGCCGAAGTCGAAGCCAGATACGACCCGGGAAGCTCGGCCATTGTGGTGGCATGGGTGATTGGGGTGGCGTTCGAGTACTTCTCGCCGTTGTCGTAGTTGTAGGTGTAAGGCTTGACTTCGAGATACCAGCCTTTGCCAAACTCTGTCTTGAGGCCGACGTACTCAAAGTCCGTGGGCACAACATAAGAGTTGTACTGGAAATTGAACCAGCTCGCCGGGTCGGAATTATTCGTCATCAGGAACTTAATTCCAGCCCCGGTTTGCGGCAGCGTAACCGCTGTGGGCGTACTGGCGCCATTCAGGTACAAATTCTCAGTGCAGCCATAAGAGCCAGTTGCGGAAGTTCCGTACATCATGCAGCGTGAGGAGGAGATGTTAGGGCCATTCGAGTAAAGGTGAATGACGCCAGAGAAGCCGGTGAGCACCGTGCGCGGCGAGAAGGTGTACTGGTAGAGCAGCGAGCCTGCGTCGCGCTCATTGTAGTTGAAGCTCTGGTAGCCATCCGAAGTCATGCGGTGTACGTCGACGAAGAGGTTTGACTTCTTATCTCCGCCGAAGAGACCGAAGTTTCCGGAGTTGAAGGCAGCGTCATAGAGCTTGGTGTTCCAGGTGCCATACGAGGCGGTGCCGCGGATGTTGAGCTCATTGGAGAGAGGTTTGGAGAACTGATGCATGGAGCCGCCAAAGGGCGTTGGTCCAATAGTGGAAGCAGTACCCGGGCTGCGGTCGAAGTCGACGCCGCCGATCCACTGCGAAGGGAAGAATGCCCAGGAGTGGTGAGTAGGCGTATTCGTGTCGTAGTAGGGAATGCCGTCGAAGTCGATGTTGTACTCACCATCGGCGAATGCGCGGAAATAGGTTTTGCTCTGGCCGAGGCCGACACCATTGGAGCTGGTGGTGAAGGCGCCGGGAACAATCTGCACCAACTCGCCGAAGTCCGCGATGGGCGAAGTAAAGTTCTCGATGTAGGTGTTGGATACGAGGGATTGCGGTGAACCTTCGTCGAGAAATCCGCCGCTAGGCGCAGCCTGTGCGGCAATGGAATCGACGCCGGCGTTGACTTCAATCTGCTGCATGACGGAGCTGACGCCAAGGGCGATGCTCACCTGAGCGGTCTGTCCGGCGGTGACGACAATGCTGGTCTTTGAAGCCCCGGCGAAGCCAATTGCACTTGCGCTCACGTTATAGGTTCCGGCGGAAAGGCCTTCTATTGAGTAAGCACCGTTGTTGTCGGCCTTGGCCGTCTTGGTAGCTCCCGTTTTGGCATTGGTCACAGTAACGTCAGCGCTGACGACAGCCTTGCCCTGCGCATCGGTGATGTTTCCGTTTACGCGGGCTCCGGCGTCCTGAGCGTGGAGCACGAATGCAGGGAGAAGGAAGGCGATGAGAGCAAAGATGAAAAAAATTCGCCCCTTCCTTGCAATAACTTGTTTCACTTCTGCCTCCAGAAAGCAAGATGGTTTTTTAAACGTTTTTCAATTTGAGTAGAGCGAACCAGCAAACTATGTGGTCTGCACATCGCTTAACCCTTAGAGTCAGCTGCATTGCATCACAACTAGACTGAGCCCATACGAGACTCCTCACAAACCTTGCATAGTGCGACGTGCAAATCTGGAACAGTAAATGACATGTTCCAAGGAACACTATTAGCGCACGTGCATGGTGTGCCATTGGCCGCGTTGGGCTCTGTAGTACCTGAAACTTAATGGGGTTGCATGAATATCTGATTACAAGGGGTTCCGCGCGTGGCGATGACACAGGATTTGCAAGATGTCGATCAGCAGGTACCGATCTACGCCAGCCTGCGAGCACGCCTGTTTTGTGAGGGTTGTGCGCAACATCCTTATTAGCCTCGAGGTGCGGATGAGCGAGAAAGACCGGGAGTACAACATGAATCAAATGTCAGATTCGCTTCAGGAGTGTTTCAGGTTTTTGATGTACTGACACGTGCTTCAAGTGACACGACAGAGTGTTTCTTGCAGTGTTCGTCTCAACGCATTGCCATCTCCGCTGGACTGTGGACCGTTGTTCGAGCCGTTATGTCACCTTTTGCATGCTTCTCTCCATCTTGTGGAGAACTCTCTGCAGTAACTGAAGGTAAGAGGATATCGCTGGTTCAGATTGAGACGAGAGCATTCAATTCCTGCTCCTCGTGCTGCTGCAATGTAAGAGGAAACACTACCGTGAATGAGGATCCCTGGCCTGGCATGCTGTTCAGCGTAATCCGGGCACGATGCGCGTCGGCGATCCAGCGAGCTATAGAAAGGCCCAGGCCGCAGCCAACCTGTGTTTTCCTTTCCCTCAAGTCCGCCTGATAGAAGCGTTCAAAAATCTGCTCCTGTGCGCCGGACGCGATGCCCACTCCAGTATCGCGGACGACTACGCCGGCCTCGTTCCCATTGACAAAGACCTCGGCGTGAATCTCTCCTTCTTCTGGCGTGTACTTGATCGCGTTGTCCAGCAGAATACTCAGAAGCCGGCTAATCAGCAATTCGTTCCCTTCAATATGAACCGGCTGTCCGGGCAAGTCCCAATCAAGCAAAACTCCATTCGATTCGGCGAGATCCTCGACGCGCCGGCAACCACTCACTACAAGGGCGCAAAGATCGATGCGCTGGAATGTCACTTCATGGATAAAGTTCTTGCTTTGCACGAGCGACAGAAGCGCATCCAGCAGAGTAGCTCCCATGCAGCACTCATTTACGATACGGTTCAGATCGTCGCGATATTCTTCCTCGGTATGGCTGCGTTTAAGCGCTAGTTGGGCGGTGGCAAGAATCACCGTAATTGAGGTGCGAAGGTCGTGGGACACATCGGCGGAAAACTGGCTCAGACGTGATACGGCCGCCTCCAGCCGGTCCAGCAATTGATTCCAGGCTTCGGCGAGCTGCCGCACCTCATCCCGGGCTTTCGGCACGGACACCCTTGCCGAAAGGTCGCCAACTCCAATATCCAGAGCTGCTTTTGTCAGCCGATCGACGGGGGACATTGCGCGCCGACTCAGAAAATAGCCACAGAAAGAGGAAAGAATCAGCAATCCCGGAAGAAGGAACAGTAGCGCATTCCTATAGATGCGAAGGATGTCCATCTCCTGCTCCAAGGAGCCGCCCTCATAGAGCCGCGCCTCCGCTCCCTGGAATTCGATTGCATGGCACATCACCATCGTTGGCGCGCCATCCAGCTGCACAACTTGAAAACGCCAACGACGGCATCCGGAAGAATCCGAGAACGCCCAATCCGTATTCTGCGTGCCGGTTGGGAACAAGACGGTCCCGTCCCGCCCGCGCAGTTGAAACAAATTACCTTCATGCGTCACCAACGCATAATTCTGCAGTTGTGCTTCGATGGGCACAGAAATATGCTGTGAGCGATTGTCCGCAAGCAGACGGAGCAGCCGTTCTTCGCGGCCCAGAAGATGGATCTTCTTTTCCTGCAGCAGCGCGTAGTGCAGGACTGCATAAGAGATAACGCCAAACAGCAGCATGCCTGCGAACGCCACCAACAGATACCAGAGGGTCAGCTTAGCGCGTATGGAAAGTGGATACATTACTCGTTCACGAAGATATAACCAGTGCCGTGGACCGTACGAATCAAGGGACGGTTTGCTTCATCGTCTTTCAGCTTGGTGCGCAGGCTATGAATATAGACATCAAGTGTGTTGGCCTTAACCTTGTCCGCACTCCCCCACCCAGCTTCAATCAGCTCTTCGCGCGGAGTGACTAATCCACAGCGGCGCATCAGGACTTCAAGCAATGTAGTCTGCTTTTGTGTCAGTGCCACCGTCTGTCCGTCGCGCATGGCAATGCGCTGTGTGCAGTCCAATGTGATGCCAGAAGCCTGTAGAATAAGCGGCGCTGCATTTTTCGAACGGCGTGTGATGGCGCGCACGCGCGCCAAAAGAATCTCCAGCAGGAATGGCTTGACCAAATAATCATCGGCCCCAAGGTCGAAGGCCTCCAGCACCTTCGGCACAGAATCAACCGCCGTCAACATCAGGATTGGCGTTGTGCAGCGCCGGGAGCGCACCTTTTCAAGAACAGACAGTCCTGTCATGCCGGGAAGAAGGATATCGAGCAGCGCAACATCAAACTTATTGCCGAGCATCATTTCGGCACCCTCGGTCCCGCTATAAGAGATGGATACGCTGTGGCCATCTTCTCGCAGGCCGCGGTCCAGGAGGGCGGCAATACGCTTGTCGTCTTCAATGAGGAGGATGTTCATTGCGGTCAGGAGGCAGAGTATCAAGACTTCGTGTATGAAATATGAATGTCACGTTAAACAGACCGCCGTCTTAGGGCGCTCTAATAATGTAAGGTCCTTCAGAAGCAGGTCTTGGAACGGCAGCATAGTGAGTTGCGAGCGCGGAACGAAGGTTTTTGCCATGATGCAGGGATCGAAAGCGGGGCTTTACGCCGGACGACTTCGACAGGAGATTGCAGAGTGTAACCGGCAGTATGCAGCGGGCCGTTGCCACGTGGAGAGTGTGGGTGGCGAGTCCGTGATTGTATACGCGCCACAGATGGACCCGGATGGGCGCATGATACATGGAAATTTCTTCAATGCCGCGTACGAGGCAATTGCGGCACAGCCTGATTGGGTGAAGCGATTGAACAAAGTGCATACGGGCGGGCGCGGGTTGCCAAAGCTGCTGGATGAGCCTGGGCGCAAGTGGAAGGAACTCGACTCGTGCATGAGCTCTGATGCGCTGCTGATGAATGTGTTTTGTGCGCCTGGGGTGGCCGAGAGCGGAAACGTGAGGCGAATGCTGGGAATGGAAACGCAGGGTGAGCCTGTGTTTGGTTGGAAGGCGCGCGTGCCACTGAAGAATGGGCTGACGGATCGCACAGAAGTGGATATGCGATGGGACGGCCTGTTAGTAGAGGCGAAGCTGACGGAGCTGGATTTTCAGGTGCGCGCTTCGGCTGTTGTGGAGGCGTATAGAGATTTTGAAACGGTCTTTGACCGGGAGTTGCTGCCGCATGTGGAGATACGTGAAGCACGACGCAGAGCAGCTACTGAAATGCCGGAGGAGTTTACACAAGAATGGGAACCTGGGACTGAGGATAGCGAGATTGCGCGGGAATATCAGGCAGAGATTGCAGCGCGTGCGTGGCGGACTACATCGGCTAAGGCAGGCTATGCGGGCTATCAACTGATACGCAATGTGCTGGCGGCGCATGCGACCGGATGCAGCTTCTGCGTGATTCACGACGAACGCAGGCCCGATCTGCGCGAGGCTTGGTTTACGGTGTTGAGGGCGGTGAGGGACGCAGAGATGAAGACGCGGCTGAAGGTGCTGACCTGGCAGGAGCTTGCAGCGGTATTGCCGCGCGAGCTGCGGGAGTTTCTTGAAGTGAAATACGGGATTGTTGCGGCGGAACGCAGAAGTTAGCGTCCCGCGCCGGGGATATAGGTGTAATCGATCTTCGCAGGTTTCTTGATCGGGTCGCCGGTGAGGTCGTGCGTATGCCAGACGACGCTTTCCGCAGCGACCTCGGGATGTTTGCTAAGGAACTGCAGCGCGTAAGCAGAGGCCGTAGGATCGTCCTTCTGGTCGGCGAACTTGGCGGACTCGATAGCGGCGCGTTCCTTATCGCCGAGGCGGCGATAGAGAATGGCGAGCTGGTAATGAGCGGCGAGATCATCGGGGTCGATGGCCTGGAGACGTTCATAGGCTTCCCGCGATTTTACGTAATCGTGCTGCTGGTAGTAGCTGAAGCCCAGTTCGCGGAGAGCGTCGCGGGCGCGGGGATACTTGACCAAGACAGCTTCAAGATCGGCGATGGCATCCTGGATATAGCCGGCATTTCGTTCTACGAGAGCGCGGTAGTAGAGCGCACGAGGATCGCCGGGGAGGAGTGTAAGAGCCTTGGCGAGATTGCCCTTGGCATCGTTATAGCGCTCCCACGATATCTGCACGATTCCCATGTTGGTGAAGGCATCAGCATAATCCGGTCGCAGAGCGGCAACGCGTTCAAAGGCGTGGACCGAGGCATCGTACTGCTGGGCATCGAGAAGCGCGATGCCGTAGTTGTTCCAGCGCATCCACTCAGGATTTTCCCCCTGCATGGGCTTCGAGGGCTCGTTGTCGCCGATGGTGAGGGTGCGGGTTTGCGAGGCCATGTCAATGATCGGCACCGGATAGTGCTTTTGATCCATCGCGTAATCGATGAAGTGCTGATTGAAGCGGCGGTATTTGACGATAGCGGTAATGGCGAACTGGCCGGTGATGTTCTTTGGGAGCCGGAAGCGATAGCGCACGAGCTGCGAGCGGCCTGACTGGATGGTGTTGTTGTAGGCGAGAACGCGGTTGTGCCATATCTGGTGGAGATCGTTCAGCTCGCCTTTGTTGTTGATGAGGCGATTGGTAAAGGAGTGGGCAGAAGGATCAAGGTTGCCATCGGGCTGCAGGAAGCCACTCTCAGCGATAGTTTTGCCGGACCCATCCTTGACGATAAAGTTGACCCATGACTCATAAAAGTCGCGCTGCTCGGGAACATGCGAGTGGGCTATGCCCTTGTTCTGAATGACGACGTCGGCGGTGAAGGCTTCACCGGCAGCGATGGCGTAATGGGTGAGGCCAAGCGGAGCGACAAGGACCTTGTTCGTGTCGGCTGCGGCGGCGCTTTCTTTTTCAAGTGCGAAGATGTCGACGTTGAAGACGCCTTTGCCGTCATAGCTGTTCTTGAGGAAGTCGGCAGTCTTCTGGGCTTGCTCATCGTACTTGTAGTACTGCGCCATCAGGGTGTTAGCGCCGAGCCAGCGGTGAGAAGCGAATTTGCCTTCTTTCGCGCCCGGATCGTCAGAGCCCGCAGGCAATGCCTCGCGGTTCATGTGGCATGTCTGGCAGTTGGAGACGGAGTCTTTGCGATAGAAGGGAAGCGGCGACTGTTTGGTGAAGCTGGCGGCCTGCCACTCGTCATATAAGGAGATGGCGCGAAGCCACTTATAGTTGTCGAGTGAGGCAGGGATGGCGGCTTTGTGGCAGGCTGCGCAAAATTCAGTGGTTTTATAGAGCGGCTTCATGACTGCTTTGGAATGGCGGTCGAGGTGGGTGAGGATTTCCGCGTCGGTGACGGAGCGGGTGATGGGCGCGCCGTTTTCATCCACAATGACAGCGGGAATACCCATGACGTAGCTGCCGGTTCCTGTGGCATCCGTTGACTGAATGGAGTGGCAGGTAGAGCAGGTAACGCCCTCGTCTTCAAAAGGCCGCTTCTTGGGCATTCCCTGCGAAAGATCACCGGAAAGCAGAGCAACGGGATTGTGGCAGCCTTCGCAGTGACGGGAATACTGAACGCCCTTCTCGTCGATGAGCATGTTGACGCTCTTCAGATACCAGGGAGCGCGAAAACTGTTGGCGTGAACCGACTGGCGCCACTGGTGGTAGGCCTCTTTGTGACAGTGACCGCAATATTCGGCAGTGTAGAAGGCCTTGGGACTGAGGAATTGACCGTTCACGCTCGTCGCGTTTGAGGGCAGAAACGGAGAGTCCTTGCCGAACGCATAGTTGTAACGCGCGGCGACTGAGTTATGGAACGACGTTGTGGGCCCGGTGACCTTGATGGCTGCTGTGTAGGCCGCACCGGCAGTGGCGGAGGTGTCGGAAGATGCATTGGACCCAGAGACCGACTTGGGATCAGTGGCGGCGCGGACGGCCCATGTCGCAGTAAGACAGGCGGCGACAGCCAATGAAACCAGCAACATACGGCGCAATGCAGATTTTGACATTGTGCGACGGTCTCCCCGGAAACTTGCGTTCCGGCGGAGCGGATGACGGGGCCTTTTCCACTGGAACTGGATGAACGGTAACAGAGTGGATACGTGGAGTGTCCTCCATCCAAAGGTGGAGGAATTGAGATTGTGATGAGTCAGTTGGGTTGGCGAGCACGGGCGTGAGAAAAGGTGCAAGCGCGGCAATCAGGATGCACCATACCGAAGACCTGGTTGCGAAGACCAACGTCGCGCACTCAGAAGGAAGAGGGAGCAGAAGAGCACGGAGAGACGGATTGCAGCGGAACGGAGAGGAACGGTACGCATGAACAGGTTCGCTCTGCATACTTGGGCGAGCCTCTATGGCCACGGTTGACCGTTCTTCAAGAGGGATGATTTACCAAGATTGCAGGCAAACAGTAAACGGTTCACAGAGTGGGATGAACGGGCGAAAAATCAGGCTGAATGGTGTGATTCGCGGCACATCCGCTTAGCCAAAGAAGGGGCCAAACTGGTAGGTTGATACAGAAGGTTTCCTGACCCCGCGATGACCTCAAGCCCTTATTTTTCTCTGGCCGTTTTGTTTTTTGGCGCACTCGGATTCGGACTTGCGCCGCTGGGGTTGGCATGGCTGTGGGCACGGGTATTCGCACCGGCCAAGCCGAACGCGATCAAGAATGCGATTTATGAGTGCGGGCTTGAGTCCAAAGGCGATGCATGGGTGCAGTTCCGCTCGGCCTATTACCTGTACGCGATTATCTTTCTCATCTTTGATGTGGAAGCGGTCTTTTTGCTGCCGTTTGCAGTGGTGTTTACGGGGCTGAGCGGAGGGGCATGCTTGGCGATGCTGGCGTTTGTGCTTCTGCTAGTCGAAGGGCTGGCCTGGGCGTGGGCGAAGGGAGTTTTGACGTGGCAATAGATCAGGAATTGAAGATCGAATTAGGTAAACAGGGTATCTTTGTCACGACCATTCAGGAACTCTACAACTGGGGTCGCAAGAGCTCGGTGTGGCCGATGCAGTTTGGGCTGGCGTGTTGCGCGATTGAGATGATTGCCACGACAATGGCGCGCTATGACCTGGCGCGGTTTGGAGCGGAGGTGTTTCGGCCGTCGCCCCGTCAGGCGGACCTGATGATTGTCTCCGGTACGGTGACAAAGAAGATGGCGCCGCAGGTGGTAAGGCTTTATAACCAGATGGCCGAGCCGAGGTATGTGATCGCGATGGGAGCGTGCGCAATCTCCGGCGGCCCGTTCAAGCAGGGATACAACGTGCTGAAGGGGATTGATCGTTATATTCCTGTGGATGTGCACATTCCGGGTTGCCCTCCGCGACCCGAGGCGCTGCTGCAGGCTTTTATGACGTTGCAGAAGAAGATTGACGAGCATAGCCTGACGGGCGAAAACAGGCCGCGTTACCTGAATGCCGATGCGCCTGGTGAGTTTCCGGTTCCAGAACAGGGCGAACACGATCTGGTGCCTCCTTCAAATCCGAACGTATGGACCGTGCCGGTGGTGATCCGCTGATGAAGACGGTCGAGGAGATTAAGGCAGCGATTGAGGTGGCAGTGCCGGGCGCGCGCGCGGAGATTGTGCCCAATGGTAGCCCCAGCGCTGAACACTCTCTGCTGCTGGATGCGGCTCACGCCTTTGCCGTGGCGAAATTTCTGCGCGATGACGCGGAACTCAAACTGGATTTTCTTTCCAATGTGACGGGTGTCGACTGGCTGGATAAAGAGACTACGGAGAAGGTGAAGGTTACGCATCCGGTTGAAAAGGAAGTGGACGGTGTTAAGACGATTGTGGATGAGACCGTGGAGGAGACGAAGAAGACGGTCACACCAGGTTATCTTGAAGCGGTCTATCACCTGTATTCGATGGCGAAGAAACATGGTCCGGTGATTCTGCGCATACGCACTGGTAACCGGAGCGACAAAGTGGAGCTGCCTTCGCTTACTCCGATCTGGCGCGCAGCGGAGTTTCAGGAGCGTGAGGTCTTCGATCTATTCGGAATCATCTTTACCGGGCATCCGGACCTGCGGCGGATTTTGATGTGGGATGAATTCAAGGATTATCCGATGCGGCGCGATTATGTGGACCCGGATGACTACGAGTACGAACCTACGCCGCATGACGAGGTGTTGAAGCGCGCGCAGGCGCATCAGGCAGCGGCGAAGACGGAGGCGGCACAGTGAGCGAGAGCTTATTGGAAACTTGGAACCGGCCTCCAGTGATTGAAGCTGACGGCGAAGGCGAGCTGCTGGAAATTTCAATGGGGCCGCACCATCCTTCAACGCACGGCGTTTTTCGCATGGATGTAGCGTTGGATGGCGAGCGCGTGATCAAGCTGAAGCCCGTGTTTGGCTATCTTCACCGCAATCATGAGCAGATCGGGCAGACAGTAGGCTATCTGCAGATGATGCCGTATACCGATCGGCTGGACTACTTCTGCTCACTGACAAATAACTGGGCGTATGCTCTGACGGTTGAGAAGCTGGTGGGGCAGGCTGTGCCGGAGCGAGCGGAGTACATTCGCGTGATTCTGGCGGAGCTGACGCGTATTCAGAATCATGCTTCGACGATTGGTTTTTTGACGCAGGAGATGGGCGCGAGCGGCACGCCGCTAATGTACGCATTCCGCGAGCGCGAGAAGATTCTGGATTTGTTTGAGAGCCTGACGGGCTCGCGCTTGATGTGCAACTACATGCGCTTTGGCGGTTGCCGAGTTGATATGTCGGAGGCGCACTTGAATGCAGCGCGGAAGGTTGTGGCGGAACTACCGCAGTTTATAGACGAATTTGAGAATCTACTGACTTCGAACGAGATTTTGATGGCGCGGTGCCAGGGCATAGGCGTCGTCAAGCCCGAATTGGCGGTGAATGCGGGTATAACCGGGCCGATGCTGCGTGCAGCGGGCGTGAACTACGACATCCGTAAAGTGGACCGCTATGGTATCTACGACCGGTTTAGCTTCCGCGTGCCGCTGGGTGAGCACGGCGATATTTATGACCGCTATATGGTTCGCGTGTTGGAAATGCGCGAGTCACTGAAGATTCTGGAGCAGGCGTTGAAGGATATTCCGGCGGGACCGTTTGTGGACCCCAAGGCGAAAATTCGCGGCTTTAAACCCAAGCCGGGCGAGGCGTATGGGCGCATTGAAGCTCCGAAGGGCGAACTCGGGTTCTATCTGATCAGCGATGGCGGCACATCGCCGTACCGTTTTCGCATCCGGCCACCGAGCTTTATCAATCTGACAATTCTGGAAGACATGTGCCTGGGGCAAAACGTGGCCGATGTGGTGGTGATCTTTGGCAGTGTGGATATTGTGCTTGGTGAAGTAGACCGATAGGAGAGGCAACGTGCTGGGTGAAGGCTTACTGAAGGGGCTGGCGGAGACGGCAAGAAACTTTGCAGGCAGCTTTGTCTCAAAAGAACGGCTAACGACAGTCCAGTATCCGGAGGAGCGTCATCCGCTGCCGGAGGCCTCGCGTAACTTTCCGTTTCTGGTGTATGACGGCGCAGACTGGGAGGCGGGACTGCGCTGCGTGGCCTGCCAGATATGCGAAAAAGAGTGCCCGCCCAAGTGCATCTACATCGAAAAAAGTAAGGACAAGAAGCCGGATTATGCGGGTAAGTTGCAGATTTATCCGACGCAGTTCGACATCGACATATCCGTATGCATGAGTTGCCAGATCTGCGTGGAAGTATGTCCGTTTGAGGCGATCAAGATGGACAACGAGTTTGAACTGGCAACGGATGATCGCTTTGGAGGGTTGCTGCAAGATCGCAAGCAGCTTGCGAAACCCAATGAGTACTACCACAAGATTCACCCGACGGAGGCTGCGGAGGTAGACGCGCGCCTGGCGGAAGAGAAGGCCAAGGTTGAGGAAAAGGCCAGGGCTGCGGCAGTCGCTGCTGCCGCCAAGGCTGCTGCTGCTGCGCCCAAGCCTGCAGAGGGGGCTCAACCGCAATGACGAATACGCTCGATCAGATATTTGTGCTGCTGAAACACTGGATTATCGGATTCCTGCCAGTGTGGCTGCAGCCTATCGTGGCTGCGCTTTTGAGCGTGGTGGCGATTCTGGCGGTCTTTCCGGGGCTATTTGCGATCTCTGTACTACTTGAGCGCAAGGGACTGGGCCGCATGCAGAACCGCATCGGGCCGAATCGTGTGGGGCCGCTTGGTGTGCTGCAGCCAGTAGCAGATGGTATCAAGGCGCTGATCAAAGAGGATGTGATTCCTTACAGTGCGGACCACGTTGTGCATTTTCTTGCGCCGGTGATGCTGGTGGTTGTGGTCTTTATGGGCTACGCCGTGCTGCCGATGGGCCGCAATATGACCTTTGTGCCGATGGATGCGGGCTTGTTGTTTTACTTCGCTATGGGTGCCTCGGCCGAGCTGACGGTTTTCATGGCGGGGTGGTCGAGCCGCAATAAGTATTCGCTGCTCGGAGCAATGCGTGCGGTGGCGCAGATGATCAGCTACGAGGTTCCGCTGCTGATGTCAAGCGTGGTGATTGTGATGATGACAGGATCACTCTCGCTGGACAAGATTGTGGAAGTGCAGAACCAGTACACATGGGGATTGCCGCATTGGTTTGTATTTACGCCGATGGGCTTTGCTGCATTTGTGATGTTTGCCATTGCGGCAACTGCGGAGACTAATCGTTCGCCATTTGATCTGCCGGAAGGTGAGTCAGAGCTTGTCGCGGGGTACTTCACGGAATACTCGGGATTCAAGTTTGCGGAGTTTTTCCTTGGCGAGTATGTTGCGATGCTTTCGATCTCGGGCCTCGGCGCAACACTCTTTCTGGGCGGATGGAGCGCGCCGCTTGCGATTTTGAATGTGGTTCCGTCGTGGTTCTGGTTTTTTGCAAAGATCATGACGTGGATATGCTTCTACATCTGGATGCGCGGAACATTCCCGCGCCTTAGGCAAGATCAGCTCATGAATTTTGCGTGGAAGTTTGTGTTGCCAATGACGCTGCTGAACCTGTTAGTTGCAGGATTGTGGCGGTTTATGGGCGAGGGCTTCCTACGCTGGGTTGTCTGCTCGGCGATTTTGCTGTCCGCATACATCATTGGAGGGCGCATAGGGATGCGGAGCAAGAAATTTGGCCCACGGAGTTACCGCTATGCCGAGTAGAGCCGAAAGGATGGGCCGCGGATGGTGATCTTTGCGATTCTGGCCGCTCTCACTGTTGCTGGTGGACTAGCGGCGGTAATGCTACGCAATACAGTACACTGCGCGCTTGCAGTGGCAGTGGCCTTTGCAGGACTGGCGCTCTTGTTTCTGCGATTGAACGCGCAGTTTGCGGGCTTTGCGCAGATTCTCGTCTATGTTGGCGCCGTGGCGATTCTGGTGGTGTTTGCAATTCTATTGACACGCAACTCAGAGACGCCTGCGACGGGTGTTTTCAGCAAGACATGGCTGGCCGGGCTGGTTATCGCAGCGGCAGTTTTTGCTGTGCTGGCATGGGCCGTCATCAAAAGTCAGGCAGCATTGCCGCAGGAGCAGACTGAGCCGCAGATTAGCGTCGCACAGATTGGTAATGCATTGATGGGTCGCTACGTGTTGCCACTCGAGATTGTTGCTGTATTGCTTACCGCGGCGATGATTGGTGCCGTGATTGTGGCAATGCACGAGAAAGGGAGCGCGAAGTGAGTCCGCTTTCCTGTTATTTGTTGGTGGCTGCGCTGGTGTTTGCCATTGGACTTGCCGGTGCTTTGACGCGCCGCAATGCCATTCTCGTATTGATTGGCATTGAGCTGATGCTGAATGCGGCCAACCTGAATCTGATTGCGTTCTGGCGCTATGGACCAAATCCGGCCGCGCTGACCGGGCTAATGTTTGCCGTATTTTCGATTGCTGTAGCCGCCGCAGAGGCGGCTGTAGGACTGGGTCTTGTGATCTCTATCTATCGACACTTGCGTACAACCGATCTCGACGAGATCAGCCGGATGAAAGGGTGAGCCGATGATGCAAGGGACGAACGGCTTTGCTCTTCAAACAGCTGCATCTGGAATCACGCAGCTTTTGTGGCTGATTCCGGCCATACCAATGGTAGCTGCGGGCGTGATTGCTCTACTGAAACAGCCTGCACGGAAGCTTGCCGCAACGCTGGCCATTGGCTCGCTTGCGCTTTCGCTGCTTCTTGCGCTGGTTGCATTTAGTCATGTGCTCTCCGGCTGGACGAGCGGTCATAACGTTCGCGAGACAGCGAACTTTACCTGGTTGCAATTCGGTACATCTACGGTCGATCTTGGCTGGGTCCTCGATCCGCTCTCCGCCGTGATGTTGGTGATGGTGACCTTCGTCGGTCTGCTCATCGTTATCTACTCGACTGGCTACATGGCGCATGACGAAAACTTCACGCGGTTCTTCTGCTTTCTCTCGCTCTTTGCCGGTGCCATGCTCGGCGTGGTCATTGCGAACAGCCTGTTGCTATTGTTCATGTGCTGGGAACTGGTTGGCCTCACTTCGTATCTGCTGATCGGGTTCTGGTATCAGAAACCCTCCGCTGCCGCGGCTGCCAAGAAGGCGTTTCTGACTACACGGGTGGGAGATATTTTCTTCCTGCTTGGCATTGTGTGGCTCTTTGCGCAGACGGGAACGCTGCTTTTCTATAACAGCGGCGCGGGTTCAATGGAGCCTGCAGCTCTGAACGGCTTGCTGGCAGCACCGGCTGCGTTGGGACTGAGTGCGGCTACAGTGATCGGGCTGCTGATCTTTGCTGGCGCAGCCGGCAAAAGCGGCCAATTGCCGCTGCATGTGTGGCTGCCGGATGCGATGGAAGGTCCGACGCCTGTCTCTGCGTTGATTCACGCAGCGACGATGGTAGCTGCGGGCGTGTATTTAATCGCACGTGTTTACCCGCTGATGCAGGCAGGCACGCCGGCGGGCGGAATAACAACGGCGCTGACCGTGGTGACATGGGTGGGCGCAGCTACCGCGGTCTTTGCCGCGCTTATCGCCGTGGCTCAGGATGACATCAAGCGCATTCTGGCTTACTCTACGGTCTCACAGCTTGGGTACATGATGGCTGGACTTGGATTAGGCGGCGTGGCGGTGGGCATGTTCCATCTGATTACGCATGCGTTCTTCAAGGCGCTCTTGTTTATGGGCGCGGGATCGGTGATCCATGGCGTACATGAGGAGCAGGATGTGCGCAAGATGGGCGGCCTGCGGAAGGCGATGCCGCTCACGTTTGCGACATACGCGATTGGTATGCTTGCGCTGAGCGGATTCCCGATCGTCTTCTCTGGTTTTTGGAGCAAGGATGGAATTCTGGCGGCTGCGAAGGATGCGCATTTCAGCAGAGGACCGTTTTATCTGCTGGTGTTTGGCGCGGTCCTGACGGCGTTTTATATGACGCGCCAGGTTAGCTATGTCTTCTTTGGCAAGTGGCGTGGACATGGCCATGCGCATGAGAGCCCGGCAGTGATGACCGCACCGCTCGCTATTCTTGCCTTTTTTGCGATTGCGCTGGGTGTGATTGGGACGCCGGCGTGGCCGTGGTTCCGGAGTTTTCTCGAAGGGCATGCGGCTGCAATTGAGTTTGGGAAGTTTGGCGAATCAGAATTTCTAGTGTTGCTTCTGACCTCAACGTTAATTGTGCTCGTGGGGCTTGGGTTCGGTTGGCTACTGTATGGTTCGAAGTCGCCTGCGCCGGAAGAACGCGACGTGCTGGAAAAGGCCGTGCCACCGGTTTGGGCTGCACTGCGCAACCGCTTGTACGTGGATGAGTTTTATGGTGTGACGTTCATCGCGTTCTACAAATGGTGGGCGGAGGTTGCAGATTGGCTCGACCGGCGTGTATGGGGCGGGATTGTAGCGCTGGTGATATGGGTATTTGGCCGGCTGGCCCACTTCGATCGCTTCTTTGACAACGAATGGGTGAACGGTGGCTTTGACAAGGGCTGCGAGGAGCTTTACTCAGGCGGCGGTCTGCTGGCTCGCGTGCAGTCCGGACGCACGCAAACCTATCTGCGGCTGCTTGCTGTTGCCGTTGTTGTGCTGGCAGTCATTCTGATCTGGAGCAGCCGCCCATGATCGGAACAGAGACGAACGGGATTCCAATGTTGACTTTGTTGACTGCGCTGCCAATTGTGGGAGCAGTGATTGCGCTCTTTGCTGGAAGGTTCGCGCGGCTGGTGGCGATGCTGGCTGCGGCTGCGAGCCTGGCGGTCGCACTCGTGGTATGGACGCATCTGCCGTCTGATGGAAGTATGGGTTTTGTGGAACGCGCTGCATGGGCGCCATCGCTTGGAATTGAATACCACCTTGGCGCGGACGGACTGAGCGCGCTGATGCTGGTGCTTTCTGCGATCGTGGCGCTCATGTCGATTGATGCGGCCCACCGTGTGTACCGGCAGCCGAATCTATATTTCGCGTTGGTGTTATTGCTTGAAGCAGGACTTTTCGGCGCGTTTACAGCGCAGAATTTCTTCCATTGGTTTCTCTTTTGGGAGCTGAGTCTGATTCCTGCGTTTTTCCTGATCAAGCTCTGGGGCGGCGCGAAGCGTGGGCCGACTGCAACGCAGTTTTTTGTGTATACGATGGCGGGCTCGGTGGCCCTGCTGCTGGCATTTCTTGGCGTGTTTCTGGCTACGGGCAGCATGGACTTTGAGCATTTGACACTGCTTGCTTCCACGGGCGAGCTGGAGCAAATTGTTACCGCGCATCTGGGGCCGGTAATGCCGTGGCTGGCCGTGGGCGTGCTGGCAGGATTTGCAGTAAAGGTACCGCTGATGCCGTTTCATACATGGCTACCTGAAGCGTACAGTGAAGCGCCTTCTCCCGTAACGATGCTGCTGACGGGCACGATGTCGAAGATGGGCGTCTACGGTATGCTGCGGATTGCGTTGCCCCTATTTGGAGTGCAGATTGCTGCGATGCGGACGCCGCTGCTGGTGCTTGCGGTGGCGACGGTGGTGATGGGCGCGTGGGCTGCAGCAGCGCAGAAGGATCTGAAGCGGGTGTTTGCATACTCGTCTGTGAATCACCTGGGCTACTGCATGCTGGGAATCTTTGCGCTGGCGGTACCGGCGACAAGCGCGGCAATGCAGACGAGCCAGGCGGCAGCGTTGAATGGCGTGATTCTGCAGATGTTTAATCACGGCATTACAGCAGCGGCGCTGTTCTGGTTTATTGCGCTCCTGCAGGAACGTAGTGGAGGAGCGCGCGGAATTGACGACTTTGGCGGACTGCGCAAGCCTGCCCCAGTTTTTGCGGGACTGATGGGGATTGCGCTGTTCTCGTCGCTCGGGCTCCCCGGACTGAATGGATTCGTGGGCGAGTTTCTCATCTTCCGTGGGGTGTTTCCGCTGGCGTGGGTGGCGGCCACCGTAAGTGTGCTGGGATTGCTGGTGACTGCCGCGGTGATTCTCACGGTGATTCAGAAAGTTTTTGCGGGCCCTGTGCCTGAGCGCTGGACTGCGTTTGCCGATCTGCATACCGGAGAGCGTCTGGCGCTGGCTCCGGTGATTGCGCTGATGCTGCTCATCGGCCTGCTGCCGCAGTTGATTGTGGACGGCGTCAATCCCACGGTGGTGAACCTGCTGGCGCACTGGAGATTTTAAGAACCGATGCTTGCCTGGACGATTTATCTCTCATTTGCCGGCGCGTTAGTTGAGGCTCTGCTGCCCAAGGGCAAGCCTGCGCTTGCGCGCGCAGTGGCTCTCGTGGTGGCATTGGCCGGGCTTGTAATTGCGATTTGTGGATTTGCCGGCGGCGCGGGTCAAGGGCGCGTGGTGCTGGTGGACACGCCGTGGGTGCCTGCAATGGGGATTCATTACACTCTGGCGGCGGATGGAATCAGCCGCGTGCTGGTGCTGCTGACCGGACTGGCTGCTGTGGCTGGCGTGCTGTTCAGTTGGAATATCGAGCTGAGGACGAATGAGTTTTTTGCGTTTTTCCTGGCGCTGATTGGCGGTGTGTACGGCGTATTTCTAAGCTTCGACCTGTTCCTGCTGTTTGTGTTCTATGAGATCGCAATTGTGCCGAAGTATTTTTTGATTGCGATCTGGGGTTCGACACGGCGGGAGTACGCCGCGATGAAGCTGGCGCTTTATTCGTTTGCCGGCTCGGCAATGGTGCTGATCGGACTGCTGGCCGCGTATGCGATGGCAGGCAGCCATTCGACGGGGATTGTCGAGTTGGGCCATGCGGCGCTGCCGGTGAGCTTTCAAATGTGGGCGTTTCCGCTGGTGTTTGTGGGATTCGCAATTCTGGCCGGTATGTGGCCATTCCACACATGGGCGCCGACTGGTCACGTAGCTGCGCCGACTGCAGCTTCGATGCTGCTGGCCGGCGTGGTCATGAAGCTGGGTGCATACGGGTGCCTGCGTGTGGCGATGGGATTGTTCCCGCACGGTATGGACCCGTGGGGCTTCGGCTTTCTCGGCATTGGATCGTGGCGAGATGTTTTTGCTGTGCTGGCGGTGATTGGGATTATTTATGGTGCGCTGGTGGCGCTGGTGCAGACGGATTTCAAATTTGTCATTGGCTACTCGAGCGTGAGTCACATGGGATTTGTGCTGCTGGGGTTGATGACGTTGAACCAGATTGGCGTGACGGGCGCGGTGCTGCAGATGTTTTCGCACGGCGTGCTTGCGGGACTGCTGTTCGGCATTGTGGGGCGGATTGTGTACGAGCGAACGCACACGCGGCAACTGGCGGAACTGGAGACGATGCACCTTTCAAAGCGGCTGCCGTTTGCGGCGTGGGGATTCGCGATTGCGGGCATCGCTTCGATGGGATTGCCAGGTTTTTCGGGGTTTGTGGCGGAGTTGCAGGTGCTTGTCGGGTCATGGAAAGCCGATCCGTGGTGGACTGCTGCGGCCGGCGTTGGCATCGTGATCGGTGTTGCGTACACGTGGCGAGCATTGCAGAAGGCATTCTTCAGCGATGCGCCGTCTATGGCGCACACTCATGAGCATGGACACGAGCTGGCTGCGATTACGTGGCCCGAGGTGACGGGATTTACGTTGCTGGCGGCGACGAGTCTGCTGGTGGGCTTGTGGCCGCGGGTACTGCTGGATTCGATTGAGCCGGCGGTGAAAGCGCTGCTTGCGGGAGGTGCGCAATGAATTATGGCGAACTCTTCCACGTGACGCTGCCGGAGACGGCTCTTGACCTTGCTGCGCTTCTTGTACTGCTTGTTGATCTGGCTTTTCTGCGCAAGGCTGCGTTACAAGTGCGCCTAAGTTCGGCCGCTGTGATCGGCGTGATTGGATGCTTGGCCGCAATGTGGGCGGTTGGCATGCAGACTAGCGCTGGATTCAGTGTTGATGGTTTGCTTGTGCTGGCCAATGGCGGTGTTACTGCCGTGGCGCAGATGGGCGTACTGGTTTTGACTGCGGTAACGCTGCTGCTGCTGATTGATTCGAGCTTTACGAAGCATCCGGGCGAGTTTGTTGCTGTTGTGCTGATGGCGGCGTCCGGTGGGCTAGTGATTTCCGCGGCGCGGGATCTGCTTGTCATCTTTATCGGTCTCGAGTTGCTGAGTATTGGGCTATATATCCTGACGGCGTTTGGTAAGACTTCTGCGAAGAGTGCTGAGGCGGCGCTGAAGTACTACTTGTTTGGTGGAATGTCGGCGGCGTTTTTGTTATTTGGGTTCAGCTATTTTTACGGTCTGACCGGCAGTACGAATCTGTATGAGATTCAGAGTTCGATTGCCAATTCGGGTTCGTCGCCGCTACTGATTGTGGCGTGGGTTTTAGTTGTAGCAGGGTTGGGATTCAAGGTTGCGGCGGTCCCGTTTCATTTGTGGGCTCCTGACACTTATGAAGGCGCACCTGCTCCGGCGGCGGCGTTTATCGCATCGGTTTCTAAGATTGCAAGTTTTACGTTACTGCTGACTTTCAGTTTTCAGTGGTTGCAGGTTTCGAATGAATATCTGAGCGGTGCGCGACCAGCGGTTGAGCATTACATCGTCAGCGCTTATCAAAGCTGGCAGCATCTTGCGCTGGTGTTGTTGATTGCTGCCGTCGCTTCGATGATTGTGGGCAATCTAGCGGCATTGGCACAGACGAGTGTCAGACGGCTACTGGCTTATTCCGCGATTGCACATGCTGGCTATATCCTGCTCGGAATTGCGATTTATTCGACCTACTCTGGGCAAAGCGATGTGATGTCGTTCTGGGGAAATGCCTTTAATGCTGGTGTCATAAGCCAGAACGCAGTTCTCTACTATGTGCTGACGTACGGACTGACGACGATTGGGGCTTTCGGCGTAATCGGCGTCGTGGAGCGTACGACGGGTAGCGATAAGCTGGATGCGTTTCTTGGGCTACATAAGCGAAACCCTGTGCTGGCTGCGGTGCTGTTGATTCTCTTCCTTTCTCTGGCGGGGATTCCGCCGCTGGTTGGCTTCTGGGCGAAGTTCAATCTCTTTGCCGCGGTACTAGCTGTCGGCGGTGGGGTGTGGCCGTTTGCATTGGTGGCGCTGGCGGTGGCGATGAGTGCTGTTTCGCTTTACTACTATCTGCAGGTGCTGAAACGCGCTTATGTAATGCCGGCGGTGGATGATACTCCGATCCACGTACATCCAGTGACGATGCTGGTGCTGATGGCGATTGCGGCGGCAGTGGTGCTGGCGGGCTGCTTGCCGTCGGTGCTACAGGGCTGGATTGCGAGCTTTTAAAGCCACCAAAGCGAAGCCCCCGATCCGAATTCGGACCGGGGACTTTGCTTTTTGCAGGTTTTAGAACTTCACGAGAATTGCTCCAGTTATGCGGTTTTCAGTCTTGCGCAGATCAGGCGTCCATCCGGGAACAATAGAGCCAGGTGCGCCTTGGTTTCCGCCCGGCGGGGTAATGCCTCCAGGACCCGTAAAGTAGGGCACATCGGCGGCACGGTGGTTGTATTCCATCCTCCACGTGATGTATTGGCTCGGCATATAGTCGACAGTGGCAGACGTATCCCACGCCTTGTACTTGTCGCCCGGATTCTCTGTGAAGTACGGCGTGCCGGAGGTTGCTGTGGCTCCATTGATGGGCGGCAGCAGCACGAGGTAGCGTCCGGGGTTGTTAATGCCTCCACCGCCGATGGTAAGCGCGAATAGGTCACGGTCAAACCAGAGGCGATTATAGGCCATGTAGCCGATGAAGCTCTGCTTTGGACCTTTTGCGGAGTCGCCGGCGCAGCTTACGCTGGTTCCTGCCTGCACGTTGCCGCCGTGCTCGCAGCCCAGGTCAAAGGTGAGAGAGAAGGCTCCTTTGTCGAGACCGCGCGACTTGGTATCGAAGTACTTGTACTCGACGCTGTCGTCGGTGTGGTAGCGGACACGTCCGGGAACGCCGAGCACATCCTCGCCGAGCGCATATTGATTGCCGAGGATGGAGAGCTTGCCGTTGGGGCGCCAGAGTATCTGGCCGCCTACGCCGGGACGGTTATTAAAGCGGCCATACGACTGCCAGCCATTGACGAACCACGGCTCAATCTTCAATTTGTCCGTGAGGAATATCTGCGTGCGGACACCGGTAAAAAACCATGGTGTGTTGGACGAGACATACGAGGGCTGATAAGCCCAGTTGTCAAAGTTGTAATAGCTGAAGAGGCCAACGTAGGACATGAAGATACCTGCATCGACGTTGATGCCGTGCAGGGCATTCCAGTGGTAGCCGCCGTAAGCTTCCGAGAGATAACGGTAAGCGTCAGCTAAATCCCATTGGCCACGAGAGTAGCTGGCATCATTGCGCGGAGTGGTGGTGGAGTACATGCCGAACTGCGTCATGAAGCGTGCGCGGACGTTGTCATAGTGAAAGTCGCCACCGACGCCAAGCTGCGTGAGCTGTACTTCATTCGCGCGGAAGACTTCGCTGGAGCCGCCGATGGTGTCGTCCTGAGGATGGCGGAAGTCGTATGTGTAGTCGACGTCAGCGCGGACTTCCGGTGTGAAGAACTTGGAATCGAAGGCAGCGTCTTTGGTGCGCGGGTTGCCGTTAAGCCATGTGAAATCGGCAAAGGCAAAAGGCGCGCTCTTCTCCGCAGAACCAGAATTGACGGGAGCCGAAGATACCGCGACAGCGGTTGATGAGTCAGGCGAACCTGCTTTGACCGTAGGCGCTACAGAATCATGCGCGGCCGCTGATAGTTGCTCTGCGGGTTGTGGGGTGGGCTGCGGCGCACCGTTAGCGGAGCTCTTCGCTTTCAACTGGGCTTCGAGCTGTTCGATGCGCTGTTTCATTGCTTCGAGCTCGCGTAGCAGTGCTGCATTGGTGTCGGAGCCGTTGCTGGTCGACGCAGGCGCAGTTTCAGGGGAGCCGGTGCGGGGATCGGTTGTGGTTTGCGAGTAAGCGGACTGGTTAAGAAAAACAAAAGCGAGAGCAACAAGGATGGGAGAGATAAGCTGCCTATGCAGCATTGTGAGACGCCGGAACATTGAAGTTTCCTTTCAGCCACCCAACTAGCGAATGGGCGGTACGGGCCGGAGTCCAGCAGAGACTAGATTCTTCTGGACCGCAACATAGATTACGCCGCATATTGCAAGAAGGGTGAAAGAGAATCATGAGGAAGTCATAAGAACTATGTTAGGCAATAAGACAGATATATAGGCTAAGTAACAGAAACATAAAGACTAGAATAGTCCCGCCGCTGGCTGCGGATGTGATCTGGCATTTTTAAAGACAGCCTTTAGCTGTTAGCTCTTAGCTTCTAACTGTTCCAGGTCTCAAATCCAGAGACCTGGAACCCCAATTGAATGGCAGATTCAGCTTGACGGATCCAAGAACGGCGCTTGGTGCCGGGAGCGTTTTCGCTTTTCATTTGCCTTGGAAGCATGTTTTCTGGCTGAGGAGGCATTCTGCTATTAAGTCTTTTATTTGTATATCTTAGAGTGCATTTCTGGTATTTACCAATATGTAGACAAAACTTGTTACTTACGGGGGGGGCACCCTCAAGAAACTTTGCGCAATTTGCACATTAATTCGCGAAATCTGTCACACTAAAGCATCTCTCCCGAAGGTATAAAGTTCGGACGCCCCACCCTCGCCGCGTATTCGTATTAGCGGCCAGGCAGGGATCGCCCCACAGCAAGAGGAGAAACGCCCTGGTCTCTATATCCCTTGTCCCTTTTCCCTTTCTTTCCCCATTACCAAAGTCCACCACCCTTTCGTAACCCCACCTCCTTCAGAAACTTTGCATGCAAT
>NZ_JBEKYX010000050.1:0-30284 GCF_049510455.1 Occallatibacter sp.
TCTTCGCCAAACTCAAACTCTTCCGAGGTATCGCCACCCGCTACGACAAAACCGCCAGGAACTTCCTCGCTGCAATACACCTCGCCGCTTCTACTATATGGCTCATTTGATGACACGCCCTAAAACTCAGAGCTGCACAGGATAACTCCTCAATCTCCAGCAAAAAACTCAGGATTACTATGATGCTTCTGCCCCATAGCCATCGCCATCAGCAACCCGGCAACAACAATCAACACCGCCCCGCCAATCATGAACACCGTAGGCGTCTCCCGCCAAAGGATATAGGTAACAATCGCACCGGTCACAAGCTGCGTATAGTGGCACTGCGAAACATGCACCGCTGAAGTATGCTTCAGCGCAAAAAAGAAGCACATCGTCCCGAGCGTATAAAAGATGCCCACAGCCAGCAGCGTCCCCGTCAGCCGCATCGTCAGCGGCTCCGCATGCCACAGCAGCATCAGCGAACCGAAAACCGTCAGCATCATCCCGGAAGAAAACGTCAGGCTCTCCGGCGTCTCTGTCTGCGTCAACACCCGCGACCAGACCATATTGGCCGAGAAACACGCCACGCAGACCATGCATGCCGCATAGCCAATCCAATCTCCCTGCCGCACTGCGCCAAACGGATTCACCGCCACAACCACCCCCGCAAATCCCAGCAGCACCGCCGCAATCTTCTGCCAGCTCAACCGCTCCCGCAGAAACACCGCCGAAAGCAGCGCCGTAACCATCGGCGCCAGAAACACCAGGATGTAAAACAGCGTCAGCGGCAAATGCCGCAGCGCCACCACCACGCAAAGGTTATTCGCCAGGTCCAGACACGACCGCACCGCATGCGCCTTGTAATTCCGCGGCCGCAACACCGGCAGATTCTTCTGCGCAGCGGCGCGCAGAAACAGCGCCACCACAGACACCAGCCCCATCGACATGGAGATCTCGTAAACCGGCAGCCGCGAGTTTCCGGCGAGCTTGATGCTCGTATCCGTAAACACCCAGAAGGCAAATCCAGCCAGCGCCAGCCCAATGGCTTCCCAATGCGAAACACGGCGCGTCATCACGCCTCGTCAATGCAGCGGCTGGTCAGTAGGGCCAATGGAAAGGGGACTGGGGGAGAGGGCACCATCTCTTTCAAGGTTACCAAAGCCCTCATGCTCTCTTGACTATCTCGTATTGCTTGACAGACCGCCGCTATCGTGCGGGCGCTCCCGTGAAGAGCCTGTCCCATAGTGCCTCCTTCTCGCGCTCAGAAAAGTATTCTGCATCAAATGCTGGGACTAAACACCTAGCATGCATGAGACCGGATGAGACTCAGATTTACTTTCCAATGCAGAACGTCGAGAAGATTAGATTCAAGATGTCGTCCGGTGCTGTCTGTCCCGTAAGTGAGTCCAATGCCCATAGTGCACGGTACAGATCAATCAAAATCATTTCGTGGGGAATGCCGGTTTCACTCGCCCTCAGAGCGTCTTTCAGTGCAGAAATCGCCGTCGTCACCGCCTGGTAATGCCGCAGACTGGTCAGCATCCCCGGCTCACTCGCCGCGCCGCCCGTCGCCAGTTCCACAATTCGCTCGCGCAGTTCGGCAATCCCTTCGCCAGTCAGCGCGGACGTTGCAACGGCCGAAAGATTCCCGAATTCTGTTATCTCCGCAGCAGCCTCGCTCTTGAGATCGCTCTTGTTCGCGGCAATGAGCGCTGCCCGTCCCTCTACCGCGCGCAACAGATCACGCTCCTCCGCGTTCAAAGGTTGCGTTGAATCCAGCACAATCAGCACCAGACCAGCATCTGCCAAGGCTTCCCGGCTGCGCGCAATACCCATCTGCTCAGCCTCTTCGCGCGCCTCTCGCAAACCAGCCGTGTCCACCAGCTCCAGCGGAATCCCATCCAGCGCAATCCGCTCAGATACCGTATCGCGCGTTGTGCCAGGCGTTGCCGTCACAATGGCCCGATCGCACTCAACAAGCTGGTTGAAAAGCGAGCTCTTACCCACATTCGGCCTGCCCACAATCGCCAACGTCAATCCGTCATGCACAATTCGTCCGCGTGCAAACGATCCCGCCAGAGCCTCAAGTGGTGGAGTCAGATCTCCGATCCGCTGCGCAATTTCGTCTGTGCCAGTTACCTCAACATCGTCTTCGGCAAAATCAATCCCCGCTTCGAGCAGTGCAATCAACTCCACCAGGTCCTGCTTCACAGGCGTCACGCGCCGGCTTAGCGCGCCGCCCATCTGGCTCGCCGCTGCCCGCGCCTGCGTCAGCGTCTGCGCATCAATCAGGTCGCGCACCGCCTCCGCCTGTGTCAAATCAATCTTTCCCGCCAGAAACGCCCTTTGCGTAAACTCGCCCGGCTCTGCCAATCGCGCACCGAGTTTCAGAGCGCGCCGTAATAGCAGTTCCAGCACCACCGGTGAGCCATGCGCTGCAATCTCGACAAGCTCCTCGCCGGTGTACGAGTTCGGCGCGGCAAAGTACGTCACCATCGCTTCATCAATTTGCTCGGCATCCGCGCCATCTGCGTCCAACACATCGGCCAGCCGCGCATGCCCGTGCTCCAGCGGTTGCCGCAGCCGCACAAGCTGTACGCCAATCTCCGCCGCCTCCGGCCCGCTCAGCCGCACAATCCCGATCCCGCCACGCCCTGGCGGGGTAGAAATCGCCGCGATCGTATCCACGGCAACCGGCTTGTCTGCAATCTCACTCATGCAGCTTTCTATTGTAGGGAATCAGCTGGCACTCTTCGCGCGCACTCCAAGCCCATCGGCATCTTCGCCGTCGCTCTGATATAAAGGTTCCGCTATTTTCCTCGCGAAAAAACCCATGCTCAATTGCCGCTACGCCATTGCTTCCTGCGCCTTCTTCGTCTCCACTGCTGTCTTTCTCCCTGCACAGCAGCAGCCCATGCATCCTCCATCTGCAGCCCCTCTCGACCTCACCGTCGTCAAGCCCGAATCACTGGGCTTCTCTTCCGAGCGGCTTGAGCGTCTGCACACGCTCATTCAGGATGAAGTCGACCACCAGCAACTCTCCGGCGCCATCACGCTTCTTGCGCGCCACGGTAAAGTCGTCGACTTCCACACTTATGGCAAACGCGATCTCGCCGCTGGCGTGCCCATGACCACTGACACCATCTTTCGCGATTACTCCATGACCAAGCCCGTCACCGGCGTGGCCATGATGATCCTCTATGAAGAAGGCAAGTGGCTTCCCAGCGATCCCATCTCAAAGTTCGTCCCAGAACTAGCACATCTAAAGGTCTACAAAGGCAAGGACGCCGACGGAAAAATGATCCTCGCAGACGCCGATCACACGCCCACTATCGGCGAGCTTATGTCCCACACTGCCGGCTTTTCTTACGACCGATTTGGTCTTCCGGAGGTAGGAGCAATCTATCGCGACAAGCAGGTCATGCAATCAAAAAACCTGCAGGAGATGATCGACAAGCTTTCCACCATTCCGCTCAACTACCAGCCCGGCAAAGGCTGGATGTATTCGGTCTCAATGGACGTCGAAGGCTATATCGTCGAGAAGATCTCCGGCCAATCCCTGCCTGACTTCTACCGCGATCACATCTTCACGCCACTCGGCATGAAGGACGCCGGTTTCTACGTCCCCGCAGAGAAACGCAAGCGCTTTGCAACCAACTATCGTTATGACGACACGCAGAAGCAGATCGTCGCGTTGCCCACGGAAAACGGCATCCCCACCGACTACACCGCGCAACCCACCATGCCATCCGGCGGCGGCGGCCTCGTCTCCACCATCGAGGACTACTACCGCTTCGCATCCATGCTCGCAAACGGCGGCATGCTCAACGGCAAGCGCATTCTCTCGCCATCCACCGTAAAGCTCATGTCAACCAATCACGTGCCCGAGCCCGTCATCAACGGCACATACGGCCAGTTCGGCATCGGCCTCTCGCAGATGCGTCCCGGCTTCGGCTATGGCTACAACTGCGCCGTCATCTACGATCCGCCTGCCGCCAGCCTCACTGACGGCAAAGGCACATTCTTCTGGGATGGCGCCGCCGGTACCTGGTTCTGGGTCGATCCCACCAACGACATCGTCTTCGTCGGCATGATTCAGCGCATGTCCAGCCCGGACAATCATCCGCTCGAATACAAAGCCCATGCCGCGGTCTATCAGGCTCTAGTCGATCCGGCAAAATAACGCATTACCGCAATATGTCCAGCGCCATTGCCGTCACCGCCGTCACGCCCGTCCGAATCGTCGGCTCATAAACCGGTGCAAACAGCGGCGAGTGTTGCATCGGCAGTGACACTCCGCTCTTTTTGCTCTCCGCCAGCTTTTGTGAATCCGCAGCCCCCAGCCAGAACATCACAGCAGGAATCGTTCCGCCCTGCGAAAACTGGCCCACATCTTCGCTGCCCATCACCGGTCGCGCATCGAAGACATTCTCTTTGCCCAGAGCCGCCTCACCGCTCGCCCTGATCTTTGCATTCAGCCCAGGATCGTTGATTGTTGCAGGCGTATTTTCAAAGACCTTCACAGTCGGCATGCGGTCCGCGGGAATGCCGTAACCCTCGGCCAATCCTTTCGCCTCGCGATCAAGCTCGCTTACCATCTTCGCGCGAACCTCATCGGAAAACGATCGCAGGCTCAGCCCCATCGTCACTTCCTCAGGAATAATGTTATTTTTCGTTCCGCCGTGAATCGTGCCCACCGTCACCACCGCCGGAATTTGCGGGTCCATCTGCCGGCTCACAATTGTCTGCGCGGCAAGAATAAATTCCGCCGAAAGCACAATCGGGTCTTTGCCCGCCTGCGGTGCCGAGCCGTGGCTGCCCACGCCGCGAATTACCACATTGACTGAAGTAGCTCCCGCCAGCAGCGGCCCCGCCTTCACAGCAATCGTTCCCGCCGCAAACTCATTCGTGTCATGCTCGGCTAGCACATAATCCGGCTTCCCGAACCGCTCATACAGCCGGTCCTCCATCATCGCCTTCGCTCCGTCAATTGTCTCCTCCGACGGCTGCCCGATCAGCATCAGCGTCCCATGCCATTTGCTTTTGCGCGCCGCCATCTCCCGTGCCGTTCCCAGCAGCACCGTCATATGTATGTCGTGCCCGCATGCATGCATCACGCCCACATTCTGCCCCTGCGCGTTCGTCGTCTTCACCGTCGAGGCGTAATCCAGCCCCGTCTTCTCCTCTACAGGAAGCGCATCCATGTCGGTACGGATCAGCAGCCGCGGCCCGGCGCCATTCTCCAGCACCGCCACAATCCCATAGGCATGCGCCCCGTCCTCGTAGTTGCCCACGTGCTCCGTCACCATGTAGCCCAGCTTCCGCAATTCCCCAGCCAGATACGCCGAGGTCTGCTCCTCATGGTGCGAAAGCTCAGGATTCCGGTGCAGATGCTTATAAGTCTCCGTAAGCTCCGGTAGCTGAGCCTGCACAGACGAAGACAAATCCGCTGGCGCCTGCGCCATCGCAGGCACAGCCGCAAATAACATACCGCCGACAATCAACAGGCACGAACGCATGGGCATTCTCCGGAAACCAATATGGAAGTGAACTGGCGTCAGGCTAACACAGCCATTTTTGTGCCACACTCCGCAGGTTTAATGAATCTTAAATTTTTTCCTATTGCGTTCCCATAGGAGCTGGCGTACAGTTCTTTCTATTGGATCGCCATAGGAGACCTCGCATGGGCGGAAAATTCGATGTCTGGCAGGGGACGCTGGCTCTCATGGTTCTCAGAACCCTCGAAACTATAGGACCGCAACACGGCTATGGCCTCGCCCGTCGCATCGAGCAAACCAGCGGCGACAAGATCGAGTTGAACTACGGTACTCTCTACCCCGCACTGCTCAAGCTCGAACAGGAAGGCTACATCCGCTCGCATTGGGGCGCCTCCGATAACAACCGCAAAGCCAAGTTCTACGAGCTCACCAAAGCCGGCCAGCGTCAGCTCCGCAAGGCCGCATCCGAGTGGGAACAAACAACCGCTATACTGGCGCGCTTCCTCGCGCCCGCAGAGGAATAACCCATGCGCAAGCTTAGAGCCTGGATCGTTCGCCTTCTCGCCACATTGCACATGCAACGCACCCGCACAGTGATCGATGAGGAGCTCTCAGAGCACATCGCCATGCATACGGAAGACAATCTCCGCGCCGGGCTCGTCCCCGAAGAGGCTCGTCGTCAGGCCCTCATTCAACTCGGGGGAGAAGAGCAGGCCCGCCAGGCCTACCGCGACCGTGCCATGCTTCCCATCCTCGAAGGCATCGTACAAGATATCCGCTTTTCCCTGCGACAGATACGCAAATCTCCAGGCTTCACCCTCACCGCAGTGCTCACACTCGCCATCGGTATTGGCGCAAGCGCGACAGCGTTTTCGTGGATTAACTCCGTTCTGCTGCAGCCGCTCGGCGGTGTTGCCGATCCAGGCCGGCTTGTCGTTCTGGAATCAGTTACGCCAAACGGCGAATTGGTGCCGAATTCGTATCCGGATTTCATCGATTTCCGCAAAAATCTCAAGCTCCTCGACGGCGTTGCCGTATCGCGCCCTTCTGCTTTCAGCGTAGGTCGCAAAGACCATGCCGAGCGCGTATGGGGTGAGTTGGTGAGCGGCAACTTTTTTGCAGTACTGGGCGTAAAGCCCGAAGTGGGTCGCCTGTTTCTTCCCGCCGAATACGCCGATACGCCTAACAACTTTCCCATCGCGGTAATCAGCGATCGCTACTGGCGCTCGCACTATGGCGCCGACCCATCCATCGTTGGCAGGACGATCCGCATCAACCAGCATGAGCTGACAGTAGTTGGCGTAGCTGCTCCGCAGTTTCACGGCTCCCTCCCCGTGGTTTCGTACGACCTCTGGGTGCCCTACATGCAGCAGCCCGCGCTCAACAGCGTCAAGGAGTGGATGCTCCGCGACCGCCACAACCGCAACATGCTGGGCATCGCGCGCCTCCGGCCTGGCGTCACTCTCGCTCAGGCGCGACAGGAGTTGAAGGCACTCGCAGACCGCATGGCAATTGCAAATGCCGACGTAAGTCTTGGCATGAGCGCCACACTGCTGCCACCGGCAGAGTCGCCGCACGGACCGCAAGGTCTTCTCGCCGGACCGCTGCGCATTCTCATGGGTGTCAGCATCCTGGTCCTGCTCATCGTATGCGTCAATGTTGCCAATCTCCTGACGGCGCGCGCCACCCATCGCGAGAAGGAGTTCAGCGCGCGTCTCGCTCTTGGCGCCGGGCGCGGACGGCTCATCCGCCAGGTGCTCACGGAAAGCCTGCTGCTCGCTGCCTGCGGCGCACTGCTCGGCATCGCCTCCACACCGCTGCTCACACGCTCACTCAAGCTGCTCATGCCGCCCGGATCCGCGCAATCTCTGATCGCATTCGATACGCGGCCCAACTTTACTGTCATCGCCTTCATTGCGGGGTTATGCGTATTCACCTCGCTTGCCGCGGGGCTGCTGCCCGCCCTGCAGGTAAGCCGCATGAATCTAAACACACGCTTGAATGATGGCGGGCGCTCCGGATCCGCAGGCCGCTCGCACAATCGTCTACGCTCCATACTGGTCGCCGCAGAAGTAGCTCTGGCGCTCGTCACACTGGTAGGCGCAGGTCTCTTTGCGCGCGCGTTCGAGCAAACAATGAACATCGATCCGGGGTTCGACCCCAATGGCGTACTGCTAAGCCAGTTCTATCTCAACACCAACGGATACAGCTTGCAGCATCGCAAGGAATTCTGCCGCCGCCTGGTAGAACAGATGTCCACAGCTCCGGGTGTAACCGACATCGCGTATTCCGATGGCATACCGCTTGGTTTCGAGCCAAGCTGGTGGGAAGAGCTCGATATCGAAGGCTATGCGCGACAGCCCGGAGAGAATATGAACATCTTCCGCAACGTCATCTCTCCCGGTTACCTGCCGCTGATGCACATTCCCATCGTGGAGGGCCGCAACTTTACCGAGGACGACAACGAAGTCCCGGATATCGGATCGATGATCGTCAATGAGTCCTTTGCGCGGCGCTTCTTTGCCGGTCGCGATCCCATCGGCAAGAAAGTTCACGGATGGGGAAGCTTATTCCGCATCGTAGGTGTTGCAAAAGATTCGAAATATCACTACCTGGGCGAAGGTGCAACGCCCTACTTCTACGTGCCATTCCGCCAGGTCTATCGCGAAGACATGAATCTGGCATTTTATGTACGTGCGCATGGAGACCTGGACAGTGTTCTGACCACACTGCGCACAAAGACACGCGCAATCGATCCCAATGTCACAGTCTTCGACGCCGCTCCACTCAAGGAGTTCATCGGCGCTTCGCTCTATCCGCAAAAAGTGGCCGCAAGCGTGATGATCGTCATGGGGGGAATCGCAATCCTGCTGGCCTCCGTGGGACTATACAGCGTCATGGCATACTGGGTGGCGCAGCGCACGCAGGAGATAGGCGTACGCATGGCTCTGGGAGCGCAGCCCGCGCACGTGCTGTACCTGGTGGTACGTAAGGGGTTGGCAATAACCGCCATAGGCACCGCCGTTGGCATAATCTGCGCATTTATTTTGTCGCGCGCCATAGCCGGCGTGTCTTACACAAACTCCGCCATGGGCGCGCGGGCAAGCCTGCTTGCTGGCAATGCTGCAGACCCCTTGATTTATGTGGCCTCTGCGGCATTTCTGTGCTGCATCGCGCTGTTCGCTTGTTTGATCCCCGCACGCCGCGCCGCTTCCATCAATCCAACCGACGCGCTGCGAACCGAATAGGAGGTATCATGCGCAAACTCAGAGCCTGGATCGTACGTCTCTTCGCTACGTTGCACATCGGCCGCACGCGCACGGAAATCGACTCAGAGCTTTACGCGCACATCGCCATGCACACAGAAGACAACCTTCGCGCCGGCCTTACATCGGAAGAAGCACGCCGCCAAGCGCTCATCCAGCTCGGCGGCGAAGAACAGGCTCGCCAGGCCTACCGCGACCGCGCTACGCTGCCTCTCCTCGAAGGCATCCTGCAGGATGTTCGTTTCGCGTTACGCCAGATGCGCAAATCTCCCGGCTTCGCGCTTACCGCCATCCTCACGCTTGCTCTCGGCATCGGCGCCAACGCCGTCATCTATACCCTCGTCGATTCCATCCTCCTGCGTCCGCTGCCATACGCGGATCAGGACCGCCTTATGCGAGTCGTCGGAGAAAATCTCGTGCTAGCACCCAAAGGCTGGATTCGTGCCCTCGGCGAGCAATCCCACGCTTTCTCTTCCATCGCAGGCTATGGCGACGACGTCGAATTCAATCTCACCGACTCCGACATTCCCGAACGCGTCTTTGGCGCATACGTCACTATCAACGCGCTTGACACACTCGGCATTCACCCCGCAATCGGAAGCTTCTTCAACAAAGACGATGAAGTCGCCGGCCAGGACAACGACGTCGTCCTCGGCTACGGCTATTGGCAGCGCCATTTTGCCGGTGCGCCCTCCGCGCTTGGCAGCACACTGCGCATCAACGGCACCTCACGCCGCATCATCGGCGTGCTCCCTGCCGGTGTGCGGTTCCCTTACACGGACACTGAATTCCTCATCCCCGTCTCGTACAACCGCGCCGACAAATTTGATCCCTGGCGCCCATTCGACCTCCACATTTTCGGTCGTCTCGCCCCCGGCGTCGCTTCCAGCCAGGCGCGGGCTGAACTAGGCCGCCTGCACAATATGCTCCTGCATGTCTTTCCCTGGCAGATGCCCGACATCTGGGCCTCCGACATGACCGTCGTTCCGCTGCTCAAATCCGAAACCGGCGACATGCGGCCGCGCCTGCTGCTGCTCTTCGGCGCCGTCGGACTCATTCTGCTCATCGCCTGCGCCAATGTCGCGAACATGATGCTCGCCCGCGCCACATCGCGCGAACGTGAGATCGCCATTCGCGGAGCGCTCGGCGCATCCTCGCGCCGCCTCATCCAACAGTTCCTCTCGGAAAGCATCGTCCTCGGCATCACCGCCGGAGTCGTCGGCCTCGCCGCAGCCTTTGCCAGCCTCCGCATCTTCGTGCGCCTGCTGCCCGCGGGCACGCCGCGCATCGAAAACATCTCGCTCCGGCCCTCGGACATTCTTTTCACCCTTGGCGCGTCTGTTCTCGCAGGCTTGCTCTTCGGCATCATTCCTTCCGTTCGCATGGCCTCGCTCAATCTACTCGAATCTCTGCGACTCGGCAGCCGTGGCCTCGTTGGCAAAGGCCGTTTCGGCGCGTCCACGGTGCTCGTCGTGATGCAGATCGCTCTTTCCGTTATGGTCGTCACTGCCGCGGGCCTCATCCTGCACAGCCTTTACAAACTCTCGCAGGTCGATCCCGGTTTCCGCACCCAGCGCATCGTCACCGCAGAGGTCTCACTCGACTCTTCCGCCTGCAGTGTTGCAGGCCGCTGCAACACCTTCTTTCAAACGCTGCTTGAGTATATGAGCGGCATTGCCGGCATCGACAAGGTCGCACTCGCTGATACCCTTCCCCTCAATGGCCGTGACGGCAGCTACGTCTACGACGCCGAGGACCACCCCCGCAACGCGCAGGCAGGCGCATCGCTCGCCACTGGCCGTGCCATCTCTACGGGATACTTTGACCTGATCGGTCTGCGCCTTGTCCGCGGCCGCCTGCTCACCGCACAGGATGCCTCCGGGGCGACACGCGCCGTCGTCATCAACGAGCACATGGCCGAACGCCTCTGGCCACACCAGAACCCTATCGGCAAGCATCTCCTCGACGTCAACGATGAAGCCACGCCTGCCGTCTGGGATGCCGCCGCAGCTGTCGAAATTGTCGGCGTCGTCCGCAACACCCACGATGGCAACCTGGATGGCGACTTCGCCGATCAGGTCTATCTGCCCATCACGCCCACACATGAGCATCCCGTCATGTTCGCGCTTCTCCGCGGCCCAGCCACACCTGCTGAATCCGTATCCGGCTTACGCCGGGCTGTCGCCGGCATCGATTCGTCAGTCCCTGTCACACGAGTGCGCACGCTCAATGAAGTCGTCGCCTCGTCCGTTGCCGCCCCTCGCGCTCTTGCCGTTCTGCTGCTCGGCTTCGGCGCGCTCGCGCTCATCATCGGCGCAGTCGGCGTTTACAGCCTCATCGCTTACATCGTCAGCTGGCGCGTCCGCGAGATCGGCCTGCGCCTCGCTCTCGGCGCGCAACGCTGGCAAATCGTCATGGATGTTGTCCGCCAGAGCCTCCTGCTGGCGGGCACAGGCTGCGCAGCAGGCATCGTTGCCACTATCGCTTTGAGCCGTGTGCTGCGCAGCTTCCTTTTTGAGGTCGGTGTCTTCGATCCCGCCACACTCTTCGCCGTGCCTGCGCTCATGCTTCTGGTAGCGCTTGCTGCTGCGTGGATCCCCGCCCGCCGAGCCGCCGCTGTCGATCCCATGGTCGCTCTGCGCGCGGATTGAGACCCGACATAGCCTGCGCGTATAGCCTATAGAGAACCTATGCGCGCATCCGCACTTGAATTCCGTCTCCGCGTCCTCATTCACGCTGTCCTTGTCATTCTCGGCTTCTGGTCTCCATGGATCGAGTACTGGAATCTGGGCCGCCGCATCTCGCTTCTCGAATGGCTCGCGCTTGAACTGAGCCGCCTCGGTGTGGTGAGCTTTGCTTACGCCACGCCCATTGTCATCCTTGTTGCAACGCTCATCGCTGCGCTCGGTGTGTGGCTCCGCGTCTGGGGAACCGCATATCTTGATCCCGGTATCGTCCATGCGGCCAGCATGAACGCCGGGAAAATCATGGCCAGCGGCCCTTACCGCTACGTGCGCAACCCGCTCTACCTCGGCGTCATCTTCATGGTTGCCGCCATGGCCTTCGCCATGCCCATCTCGGGAGCGGTATTCGTCCTCATTCTGGTTCCGCTCTTTGATCTCCGCCTTATTCTCGGCGAAGAACAATTTCTCAGCGACAAACTTGGCGAGCCCTATCAGGCCTATCTGCGATCGGTGCCGCGCCTCATACTGCGCCTGCGCACCGCACTGCCCATCGGTCCGCGTCCCGCGCACTGGCTGCGCGCAGTCTTTGCCGAACTCACCCCCATCGGCGTCTTTGTCACCACAGCCATTCTTTGGTGGCGCTATGACGCAACACTTCTCGGCCGGGCCTATCTCATCAGCTTCGGTCTTTCGCTCGTCGCGCGCGCTTTCTTCCCGAGCGCCGCGCCTGCTGAATAACCATCAATATCGCACCAAAAGCAAAGCGGGAGAGGCCTCAGCCTCTCCCGCTTCTTGATGCGAACCTGAAAACTACTTCTTCGGGGGCGCGATGATGTCCTTCGCGCTCTTGGCTACAGTGAACTTCACCACGGTCTTCGCCTTGATCTTGATGGCTTCGCCCGTCTGTGGGTTGCGGCCGATGCGGGCCTTGCGCTCTGCCTTCTTCAAGCGGCCAATGCCAGGAATCACGAAGACACCGTTCTTCTTCGTTTCCTTGATGGCGGTCTCAGCCAACAGGTCCAGGAAGGCCGCAGCCTGCTTGTTGGTCAGTTCCATCTTCTCGGCCAGGTGGCGTGTCAATGCGGTTTTCGTCAATCCAGATGCCATTCGTATTCTCCTTAAAGATCAAAATGTTGCCTTGGGCTTCCGCTCGCCGCAGTGTCCTTCCACTTACTTCAAGACCGCTCGCGCCGGGACCGCATGGAGGGAGTCGACTGAGGCAACGTGTGAACGAAACCCCTGTATTCATGCGGGTCCAGAGAACCCTACCGTTCAACACCATGCGGCCTGACAGCCCTTAAAGTCAAGGTAAAAAGTACGATTTTCCACAAGTTTTGTTGGCTTTTATGGGTATTTCTCCCGAAATTGCCTGTTTTTGCCCGATTTTGGACAGTGTTAGCGCTTTCGCCAGCCTCTAAAACCCACTTCCCAGCCCGAACAAAACTTTCTTCTGCGGCTTCAGCGCCGCTGCAATCGGTGTATTCAGCGCATCCACCATCGGCGTAGTCAGCTTGAGATATTTGGTGACCATCGCGGCAAAATTCTTATCCAGAGCCGTTTCTGCCGGCAGTGTCGCGCTCAGTCCCCACTGCCGGCACTTGATGAGGTCCATCCCCGGATGCTCCGCCGGAAAGCCCTTCGGAGGCCGCGTCAAAGCATTCCCGTCGAACTCGGTGAAGTGCTTGCGCACGGTGGGCTTTTGGACAAGTTTTCTGAAGGATTCGTGATTTTCCAGCAGCCAATTCCGAATCGCGGCCAGTTGATCCTTCTCCGGCATATACGCACCGGCGGCAATCACCACTTCTTTTGCGCTCACATGAAAGTAATATCCCGCGCCAGAGGTTTTTCCCATTCCTTGGTGCGACCACCACGCCGCCACATGCGTCTTGTACGGCCGCTTGTCGGAGGCGAACCGTGTATCGCGATAAATGCGAAACAAGCTCTTCTCTGCCGGCCGCACATGCTGCGGCGCAAACTCCAGCATCGCCTCCGTCACCTTGCGCACAACAGCAAGCATCGGTTCCTTCAGTTCAGCTTCAAAGACAGCCTTGCGCGGCTGGAACCACTCGCGATCATTATGCCGCGCCAGATCACGTAGGAACTTCAGCGCCTCGGGACGGAAGTAGGGAACAGCAGGCTCGAAAGCAGTTTTCACGGTACGAGACATAGTACTGGCAGGCTAACAAAAAACACTCCTCCGCGTTCCATCCTCCCCCGCGTTCCATCCTAGGGTGTAGCCGAATCCTTCTGTGCAGCCTGTCGCGCCATTTTGGCCCGATGGCGGCGGATGTAGTGGGCGGCAACATCCGGATAGAACTCGCGAATCGATGCAAACGCCACGTCGCGCATCACGGAATAGCCGAATTTGCTCGCCAGCACCGTGAAGGTCGTCGCGCTCGAAGGATAGTAGTACCGGGAGATCACCTGCGTCAGAACCTTGCCTCCCAGCCCAGCAATATTCGGTGTCTGGTTGCCGCCATAGGTTCGCGCCACTGCCTCCCGGCTGATTACGTACAACGCACGCATCGGGATACTGTGCCCCGCCCCGAGCGCGTAATAGCGGGTATCCTCATGCAGAAGGCTGGGCAGCAGCCACGCGGAAAGATATGTTCCGTCTGTCTTGTCCACAAAGCCCCGCCACGTGTACGCATAAAAGCCCCCCACGCCCTTGCCCAGAGCAGGGTGAGAATCGGTAGCTTCGGCGGTAATGGACGTTATACCAAGAAAGATAAACGATGAATAATCGAATGCCTGATGGGTGGCCACACCGAAGCTGTACTTCCATCCCAGCGGATGAGGCGCGACGCCTCCGGAGACGGAGCGGAAGTTGGGCATGAAACCCAGAATGCGCTTTGGCTGATGGAGTTCCAGAGGCGCCGAATCATCTCCGCCGCCTGTTTTCTGTTGGGCTTTTTGCTGTTCGGCCTCCTGCGGCCACAGCACATCTGGGAGGCTGCCTGACCACGCGAAATCCGCGGCTCCATCGCTGGGTGCCGAGACGGCAAAAGATACTTGAGGAACGGGAGCGTCCGGAAGCGGCGCCGACTGAGCCTGGCTCCCAACGCCAACACACATACAAAGAAAAACTATACTGCGACGCAAATTCGCCATCCTTAAAAGCAAGCGGAACCATGCCGTTCTCAAAGGTCGGAACGGAGCAGTCCCTGAATGATTACGAGAGCGAAGAAATTAAGCAGGCAGGCTACAGCAGCATTAGGCGATAAACCGTCGCGCAGAATTCCGGGCTCGAATACTTCGATGTTCCCCTTGGAACTGACTTATATAGGTTATCTGACTATCGAATCACCTTCAACGCCCCGCGGAACAACCCATCGAAATCCCCCGCCAGCGCCTCATCCTTGCTCACCGCCTGCTCAATCGCCTTTTCCGCCGCAGGCCGCTGATAGCCAAGGTTCACCAGCGCGCTCAGCACATCATCCACCGCCGCGCCCTTCACGCCAGCGACCACAGGAGCCACGGCAAAGTCGTCGAGTTTGTCCTTCAACTCGACAACCAGACGCTCAGCCAGTTTCTTGCCCACGCCCGGAATCCGCGTCAACTGCGCATGATCCTGCGCCCGGATCGCCCGCACTGCGCGCTCCGGCTGCAACCCGGAAAGCATCTTGATGGCGAGCCTGGGCCCCACGCCGCTCACCGTGATCAGCCGCTCAAACAGCCGCTTCTCCTCGCGGTCGTGAAATCCAAAGAGCGAAATCGCGTCATCCGTCACCTGCGTATGAATGTGCAGTGAGGCCTCCGCGCCCACTCCCGGAAGCATCGTAAAGGTCGGCACGGAGATGGCCACGTCATAGCCCACGCCGGCCGCCTCCACAATTGCCTGCCCAGGCTGTTTGTCGATCAATCTTCCCCGCAAATGTGCAATCATTCCCTCGATTCTCCTCTTCCACGCCTCATCCGCGCAACGAACAGCCAATCATACGGCAGAGCATCTGCACGAAAAGCACCGTCTCGAAGGCCATTCCGCTCTTGACACCTGCTGAAGTTGCGCTATGATCCTTGCACTGTTTCTCTCACATTTTCCCGGTAACTGTTCTGAGCATCCTACGTCCTCAGCCTGCGCCCTGCGCGGCTTGCGAATTCTTTCCTGGATGGTTTTCTCCGAGCCGGGCAATTGGATCATGTTCTGCCAATTTCCATCGGGGGTTTCTATGCCGAAGTGGATCATATCGTTGCGGAAGTGGATCTTATCGTTCTTCTCCAGCATGTTCTCGTTCTTTTCCGGTAAGGCTGCGCGTTCCTTCGGCTCTCTCATACGCTACCTTTACTTCCTTCGCTTCAGCATTCTTCTGTGGCTGCTTCCATTTCTGCTCTGCGCGCTGAATGAAACCGGCGCGCGCGCGCTGCTGAGCGGCATCGTTACGCCGGTGCGTTGCGTTCAGTATCTCTGCGCCTCTTTTTTCCTCATTGCCGCCGGATTTGAATCCCTGACCCTCGCGCGCATTGTTCTGTTCCACGGAGAAGAGCGCTTCAGTCACGAGCCGCCCCTCTGGCTAGTCCGCTTCTTCGCCGCCGAAAGAAAAAAGGAGCATCAATGGTTCCCCCGCCATCGATGGGTTGTTGAGAGCCTCGCGCCCATCGGCTCACAGCTCCCCACCGCGGCCATGTTCGTGTACTTCTTCACCAACGGCGGCAAGGAAGGCGTGGCCCCAGACCAGATTGCGCTAGGCCTCGCCTCCGGCACCCTTCTTGCCCTATTTTTCTGGTACGCCATCTGCGGCTTCTACTATCTGACCTACCAGCCAATCAACCAATCCAGCGATGACGAACCCCAATCCGCCACGGCAAAAACGCTCGTGCTTCCACGCTGGATGTTTTTCTTGAGCGACAGCGGCAAGCGAGGCCGGTTAGGCGATGTGCTCGAATACGCCAAATCGCCCGACATATTAGAGCGGGTCACAGGGTTCTTTGCTCGCTTCTTTCCCATCTCCGGCTACAAACAGAACAGAAGAGGCCTGCTCTATGAAGCACACTATTTTGCGCTGGTATCCTCCGGAGGATTTTTCGGACTTTATATTGCACTCTGCCCGATCACAGCCCCCATGCCCGTAAGTTTCTGGCCGCTTGTCTCCAGCATCTTCTACGTGCTTGGAGGCCTGATGTTCGTCCGCGTGGCCCATAAGACCGTGCCGGGCGGAGCACAACTCCCTGCTCGCGAAGCCCGTCACCTGCGCTGCTGGAAATGGGTGCTCGGTATTTTCATGCTCTGTTTCTCGCTGTCCATTCCGGTGCTTTATTTCATCGAAGACGCCGAACGTTTTCCTATCCTTGCACTCGTGCTCATCCTCATCATGTCGGCTGGCTGGCTGCTCGGCGGTATCGCCTTCTTTCTCGATCGCTTCCGCGTACCCGTGCTGACTCTCGTCATTATGACCATCGTCGTTCCGCGCATGCTGCATCTGGACTTTGGGATGGACGAGCACTATCTCTCCATCGCGACACGCCAAAGTGCGGCCACGCTCCCGACGCCTGCTGAAATTCTCGCCGCCAAGCTACAGGCGCTCCCCGCCGATCAGCCGCTGGTCATCGTCACCTCCACCGGCGGCGGCATCCACGCCGCGGCCTGGACGGCAGCCGTCCTTGAGCAGCTTGAGCATCTTTTCCACGACAACCAGATGCCCGAGCTCAAGTCCTTCCACGATCACATCCTGTTGCTCAGCACCGTTTCCGGCGGCAGCGCAGGCCTTTACACCTATCTGCGCGAGTTGGACCCAAAGCTCAACGCAGGCAATCCGCAGTGGGACCGCATGCCCATTGAAGCCGAGTGCTCCAGCCTCGAAGCCGTCGGCTGGGGCCTCGTCTATTACGACATCCCCAAATCCGTAGTGCCCGTAATTCCATATTTTTTGCCGCCATCCACGGGCGTCGACGACCTCAAACAACAGCCCCTCAGCTTTCTCCACATCAAGGACCGCACCTGGGCCTTGCGCCGCGCCTTTGCGCGCAACCTCAACGATGCCTACTGTCAGACCGTCTTTGAGCAGAACACCAACCTGAGCAGCAAGTTCGGGATGGTCCTGCGCAACCACGTCCTCGATGCGCATAATCAGAATGAAAAGAATGAGGCGGAGCTGATGGCCGGCAACCTCAACCCGCTCGACGACTCCATTCCCGCATTCACCATGAACACCACCACGGTTGAAGGCGGATACCGCTTTCTATCGGCCAATTACAGGGTCATCCCGGCTTCTCTTTCCCCTGATCTCTTCAATCCCGAGCCCGCGGAATCGTTCCTGCAGGTCTACGGCAGGTCGAAACTGCCCGACCCTCCCGTCAACCAGAACACTGCCAACAAATACGCCGATCTTCCCCTTGCCACAGCCGCGCAGCTCTCCGCCACCTTCCCGTATGTCTCCTCGGCCACAACCTTTCCATCCATGAATCACAAGCTCGGTGTTCACTTCGTCGACGGAGGCTACTATGACAATGACGGCACCGCCTCCGCCATGGAATTCCTCCGCGCCGCGCTGGACTGCTGGGGAGATGGAAGGAGAGTGCAGGCCTCCTCATCCATTCCAAATCCCTGTGAGTTGATCAAGCAGCGAGCAGGCGATAAAGATCACCTGCCGGACCACCCGCTTCGCATCATTCTTGTCGAAATCCGCAACAGTCCCGACGTAACCCCCACCGGCCAGACCTGCTGCATCGCGTGGCAGGACATTGCAGGCGGCAACACTCCCTGGAATCTCTTCGATCAGCTTGTCGCGCCACTTCAGGGCTTCTGGGGTGCGGGCCATGACAGCATTACCGATCGCAACCGCAACGTGCTTCTCATGCTCATGGGCACATACAAGGGCCGGCTGGATCTCAAGCATTTCGTCATTGACGATCGCTCCACCGCCCCCAACAGCACCGCTACGGATAAACCTCTTACCGATCCGCTGAACTGGTCGCTCACTCCGGCCCAGCAGTTTGAAGTCACAAACACAGCAACCAACGACGCGAACTGCGCCAGGTACCAGCAGATCAAGAGCTGTTTCCTGCCCGGCGCAGCCTGCAATGAGAGCGCCGCACCGCTTCCGGTGGAACACAATACCTGCAGAAGAACGCACCCGTAGCATGCGGTGTGCCAGGCTTTCTTCGCCTCCACTAAAATAGAAGTGGATGATCGAATATATTTATCTCGGCCGTGTTCCCTACGACGAAGCACTCACGCTGCAAGGCGAGCTCGTCGAACTGCGCCGCGCCGGACGCATCGGCAACACACTTCTGCTTCTCGAACATCCGCCCGTTCTGACCCTCGGCCGCAACGCCGATCGCTCCAACGTTCTCGCCTCCGATGCGATGCTCGCCAGCCGCGGCGTTACCCTCCATCACATCAACCGCGGCGGCGACGTCACCTACCACGGCCCCGGCCAGATTATCGGCTATCCCATCTTCGATCTCCGCAGCATGAAAGCCGCTTCCGGCAACCGACTAGGCCCTGTCGATTTCGTCCGCCTCATGGAAGAAGCTCTCATTCGCTTCTGCGGCACCTACGGCGTCCGCGCGGGACGCATTCCTGGCCTCACTGGTGTGTGGTGTGGACCCTCAGTAAGCGAATCCGGCCTTGATCGTAAGATCGCCGCTATCGGCATCCATGTCTCGCGCGGCATCACCTCGCATGGCTTCGCCTTCAACCTCACCACCAACCTCAGCGATTTTCAGCTCATCAACCCCTGCGGCATTACCGACAAGCCCGTCACCAGCCTCAACCTCGAAGTATCTGACTCCGCTCGCCTGCCCGCGTTCGAAGCCGCCGCGCACGAAGCTGCGCGTCAGTTCGGCATGGTCTTCGCGCAGCCCATCCTGGCCGTCGAAAGCCTTCACGCCCTTCGCGCTCGCGCCGCTGAAGATACGCCTTTGCAGATCCCTCGCCAGATCGAGCAGCTTGTCGGCCTGCCTGACCATCCCGTCCGGGCATGAGGCAGGCAATTTATAATCTCGCCTTGGGACCGTCCACTTTGCGGCCTCTTTTTCAAGCGGAGAGTCATTCATGCCGACCGACGTTGTCATGCCCCAGATGGGCGAATCGATCTTTGAGGGCACCATTACCAAATGGCTGAAAAAGCCCGGTGATGCCGTCGAAAAAGATGAACCGCTCTTTGAAATCTCCACGGACAAGGTAGACGCTGAGATTCCCGCTCCAGCATCCGGCATCCTGAGCGAGATCAAATCTCCCGAAGGCGAAACCGTCACCATCAACACCGTCGTCGCTGTTATTGGCGGCTCGGATGAAGCGGCTGCATCTGCCTCACCCGCAGCAGCCGTAGAACTTGCGCCTGCCGCACCAATGCAAGCTGTGGCTCTCGCATCGGCAGCGGTTCCCGTGCCGCAGCACCAGCCTGCGCCGATTGTCAGCGACGAACCTCTGCGTTCTTCACCGCTCGTCCGCCGCATCGCCCGTGAGCACAACATTGATCTGGGCCACATTCGCGGCACCGGCTCCGCTGGCCGCATCAACAAGGACGACATTCTCCGCTACATTGCCGAAGGTCCGAAAACAAGCGCATCCGCAGCCAAGACGCCATCCGCAGTCGCACCTCTGAAGGATGAACTCGTCCCCATGTCCCGCATGCGCTCGATCATTGCGGAACGCATGCTGGAGAGCCGCCGCACCAGCCCGCACGCCTACTCGATCTACAAGATCGACATGACGCGCGTTGTGCGCCTCCGCGAGCGCACCCGCGCCGCCTTTGAGCAGCGCCACGGCGTGAAGCTCACCTTCATGCCCTTCATCGCCGCGGCAGCCATCGATGCCTTGCGCCAGTTCCCCATCGCCAATGCATCGCTCGAAGGGACTGGAATCCGCTATCACGGAAACATCCATCTCGGCATCGCCGTCGCGCTGGAATGGGGCCTTATTGTTCCTGTGGTCCGGCAGGCGGAGACTCTCAGTTTTCCCGCGCTTGCCCGCACTATCGCTGATCTGGCTGAGCGCGCCCGCACCAAGAAGCTCAAGCCGGAAGAAGCTTCAGGCTCTACGTTTACGCTCACTAACTCAGGCGTCTTTGGCGGCGAGTACGGCACGCCCATCCTCAATCAGCCTGAGTCAGCCATCCTAGCTATCGGTGGCTTGAAAAAAGAGCCAGTTGTCCTCACCGATGCTGAAGGCAACGATACGATTGCGATTCGCTCGATGCAGACCCATTGCCTTGGCTTCGATCACCGCATCATTGATGGCGCGGATGCCGGCAAATTCATGACTGCCTTCAAGGATGCGCTCGAAAACTGGAATCGGCCCGTCGAGTAATCAGAGAAGTCTGCGACATTTCTCATATTCGCGAATCGTCATGCGGATATTCGCAAGAGCCTCGTCTTTTGTTGCGCCTTGCGAAAAACATCCAGGCAATTGAGGGCAGGAAACGCTGTAACCCTCTTCAGATTTCCGCAGAACAACCCGATAGGTAGTCATCGAGGTTACTTTCCCGCCCAGGCCAGACCGTCCGAATTCGCGCCGTCTTCAATCGTCCGCGTCACCGTCCACGTGCCCAGATCCACTTCGGCAATCTTGTGCGAACCAACGCACGAGACATACGCCACCTTGCCATCCGGCCGCATCAGAATCTCCTGCGGATCGGCGGGAGTATCCACGCTGCGCACCACCTGCATCGTCTTCAGGTCCACCACGGCAACCTTGCTCTTGCCCGGCATTGTCACCATCAGCCATCGTCCATCGAGCGTTGGCGTAGTTCCGTAGGCCACGCCCTCAAGCGGAACCCACTTCTCCACCTTGTTTGTCGCCGTATCAATCGCCGCGAGCTGAGGCTTCGTCTGATCGGCTGTAAATACCCACTTGTCATTTGGTGTAATCGAAATCCGCTGCGTATTCCCCGAAATCGGGATCACCAGCAGCGTCTTTCTCGCCTTTATATCCAGTACGGACACGGTTCCCGGTCCCACATTCGCCGTATAGCCGCGACGCCCGTCATGCGAGAGTGCAAGCATGTGGCTCTGCTCCTGGCTCGTGGGGATCGAACCCACGATCTTCAGCGTCTTCGGGTCAATCAGAGTGACTGACTTCTCCAGCTCCGTCGTCACATACAGCAGCCCATCCCTGGGCCCGATGAGCGGCATGTGCGGCCTCACTGGGTGGCCAAAATCCACATGCCCCACCACACGCTGCGACGCCAGATCAATCACCACCAGCTCATGCCCATCGGTTCCCGGCTTGCCCACGCCGGAGTTCCCATAGATGGGCACATACGCCAGCTTCCCATCTTTCGAAGCGATCACCTCATGCCCGGTAATGCCACCCTCCGGCACCGCAGCCACAACCTTGCCCGCCATCAGGTCCACAATCCCCAGGCTTGCATCGCCCTTCTGCACCACCAGCAGATGCGGGGCTTGATTCGCCTGCGCACAAGCTGCACCCGCCGACAAAACCAGCACCAACCCAACCACGCCCCGCAACACGTCACGACCCATCATGCGCACAAATCCCCTCTACCGAAAGATGTCCACCATCTTATCGAACCGCGCTATCCCTGCGCCTTCCACGGATCGTACGTGCCCACACTCCAGCTATGCCCCTCCGGATCGCTGATGGCAAACTCCCTGCTTCCGTAGTCCGTATTCTGGATCTCCCTCACAATGACCGCGCCCGCAGCATGCGCTTTCGCATACACGGCGTCCGCATCCGCCACCACCACGTACGCGCTTCGTGTCTCCACGCCGCCTACTTCATCCGGCGATTTAAACCGCTTACCGTGCACATCGTCCTTCGCCGAGCCCAGCATGATCATGCCGCCGCCCAGCGCCAGCTCCGCATGGGCAATCGTTCCATCCGCATTTGCATACACAGCATGCTTCGTACAGCCCAGAACGTTGCACAGCCACTCAATCGCCGCCGGCGCGTCCGCATACCGCAGCGCGGGAATTATGGTGCTCGCACTCATCGCCTCAAACCTCCGCCGCAAGACTACCCTCCAAATCGCTCGCTCGCAACTGAAACTCTCGTGAAAAAGCTGCGCGCTATCCTGATTGCATGCTCCTCCCCGCGCGCGACTGCGAACTCATCCAGATCATGGACGCCGAGCTTGCCCGCGTCACCCGCATCTCCGGCTCATGGCTCGCCTGCCGCCCCGGCTGCACGCAATGCTGTCACGGAGCCTTCGCCATCAACTCCCTCGACGCCGCTCGCCTTCGCGCCGGCATGGAATTCCTGCGCCAAACCAATTCCGCACTCGCAGCCCGCATTGAAGAACGCGCTCAATCGTGGCTCGGTGAATACGGTCCGAACTTTCCGGGTAATCGCGTTACCGGCACGCTCGGCGGGTCAGATGCCGAACGGGAAGCTTTCGGAGATTTCGCCAATGACGCGCCCTGCCCGGCGCTCGATCCCACCACAGGCCTCTGCGACATCTACGATTTCCGGCCCATGACCTGCCGTGTCTTCGGTCCGCCAGTCCGCGTGGAACCCGAAGACACCGAAGCCGAAGAGCCAGCCAACACCGCACTGGCCTGCTGCGAGCTATGCTTCATCGGCGCACCCGAGCAGACCATCGCCTCCTGTGAGATTCACCCTCCGCACGCCCTCGAATCCGAAATTCTCGCCGAGCTTGACTCCAACGCAGAGATGGCCGTTGAAACCGTTGTCGCGTTTGCCCTCATCGCATCACGCTAAACTCAAGTTTTGGACTCTCTCATGACTACACTTGCGTGCTGGGCCGAAATCGACACCCGTGCTCTCGAAGACAACTACCGCACGCTTCGCCAACTCGCTCCCGGCAATGCCGAGTGCGTTGCCGTCGTCAAGGCCAATGCCTACGGACACTCGCTCGCGATCTGCGCGCCAGCCCTTCTGCGCGCCGGTGCACACTGGCTTGCCGTCGCCAGCGTGGAAGAAGCCGTCTCCGCACGCGCCTTCGCCCCGCAGGCTCGTTTGCTCGCCCTCGGCGGTGTAATGCCCGGCTGGGGCGCAGCCGTTATCGCGCATGGCATTACGCCTTCCGTCTGGACCCTTGAGCATCTCGACGAGCTTGAGTTGGCGGCCCACGCCGCTTCTGTCGGGCCCGCATCTCTGCCCGTACATCTCGAAATCGATACCGGCATGAGCCGCCAGGGTACAAGTCTCGACGAACTTCCTCGTATCCTCGCACGCTTCACCGCCGTATCGCCGCTCCGCATCGAGGCCGTCATGACGCACCTGTATGCCAGCGACGAAGGCAACGGCGCACGATCCGCGCAGCAGTATGTCAGGCTGGACGAAGCGCTACGCGTCATCCAATCCACATCTGCCGCCGCGCATCTTCAATACCTCAGTGCGGGCGCATCCGCAGCGCTCCTCGGCTCAGACGCAGCAGACATCGCCGAAATGGCGCAGCGCCTCAGCCTCAAGCCGATGCTCCGCATCGGCCTTGCGCTCTACGGCGTCGTTCCGCGCCGCATCCCTGACGACCGATCGGAATTCCTCAAGCCTGTTTTGACATGGAAGACCCGCATCGCCAGTCTTCGCATCATCCCGGCCGGATCTGAAATCGGCTACAACGGCACCTTCACCGCTACTGAATCCATGCGCCTGGCGCTCATCCCCGCCGGTTACGCCGATGGCCTCGATCGCAGGCTCGGCAATCGCTTCAGCCTGCTCGTCCGCGGCGAGCGCGCCCCGCTGGTTGGCCGCATCAGCATGGATATGGCTGTCCTCGATGTGACTGAAATTTCCGGCGTCGAAACTGGAGACGAAGTCGTCATCCTTGGCACACAAGGCGACGAAACCATCTCCGCCTACGACCTCGCCGATGCCTCGGAGACCATCCCCTGGGAGGTCTTTACTCGTATTGGTCCGTGCGTCGCGCGCATCCGCATTTGATTTGCTTGCGGTCTAACGCGCCAAGGCCTCCGCAACGCCCACTTGCAACGCCGCTCCGCCGGCTGTTGCCGCAATCATCGCCTCCGTGCCAATGCACGAGTTCAGCAGCAGGTGATACAGCCCTCTCGCATTCCACTCCTGCCCGTAGAACTGCTTGATCACCGCCGCGCGCCGCTTGTCATGAGCCGCAAGTCTCTGGTCCGCCTGCTGCGCTTCACCGGGAAACTGCTTCTCAAACCAAGCGCGCTTGGCCGCCTGCGTGGCATATACAAAAATATGGAAGCAGCCCGGCACACTGGCCAGTGCGCACGCCGCGCCGCGCCCTACCAGCACGCAATTTCCCTCCTGCGCCGCAGCTTCCATCTCTTTGCGGATCAACGCATACATCCGCGCACAGTCAAAAATCTTGTCGTCGCACGGCTCCGTGCCTGAGTAAAACGAGTCCTGCCAGAAGAGCTTTCCATAACGGTAGTACCAGGGGTCCAGCCGGTCGTCGAACTCCGCCGCTGCCTTCTCCGGCACACCCGCTGCCCGCGCCGCCCGGCTTAAAAGCTCATCGTCCAGCAGCCGCCATCCCAGCCTGCCGGCAAGCTCATGCGCAAACTCTCCGCCCTGCGAACCATACTCTCGCTCCAAGGTGATCACTCTGATTGGCTGCCGTCCCATACGCGCCTCCACCCTTGGAAGCGGAGCATACACCCAAACGCATAAATTTTCATACCGGGATTTGCGATTCCATCAAAAATGCCGAAGGCCCAAATGCCGAAGGCCGAGGATCAACTGCCTCCCCGGCCTTCTTCCTTAACCTCGCTGCCTGGTTCCAGTTTTTCCGCCGTAAAATCCGCCATCGGCAGAATTGCAGGGAATCATGGGCAGCAAACCATGTGCCAAAAGAAATACGGCCCCGGAAGTTTCATTCCGGAGCCGTATTCGAATTTTGCCTGTTTCGGGAAGTGGTTTTGTCGCGCCGCTTCTACTGCTCTTCAGATTCCGCCGGAACTTTTGGGGTCTTGGGTGTCTTCGGCGTAGCCGGCATCTTCGGAGGAGCAGGCGGTGAACTCTCCATCTGATCGCCGCGCTTGATCCGCACATCGCCCACATCCGTGTTCAGCGTAATCTTTACCAGCCCGCCGCCAATCTTTCCCATCACGGTCTTGCTCTCATCGCCGGAGACGGTCAGCGGGAAATCCGAAACAATATCCCCGTTTCGCGTCCGTCCGTCCACTGTGGCTGAAGCATTCTGGGGCAGTGTCAGCTCAATATCTCCGTGTCCGTGCGAGTTTCGCGCATCCACTGCATACACTCCAGCAGGTTCAATCGAGATGTTGCCGTCGCGGTCGTCCACGTAGGTATCGCCGCTCACCTGCGCCAGGTCGATGTTCTTGGAATGCGTCGTCACTCGCACGCCGCCATGAGCCTCCGTGATGTGCAGGTCCTCATCGTTCAGTGTCAGGTCGCCGGGCAGATCGCCAAACTGCAGATCCGTTTTCGACGTATGCAGATGCACGCCGCCTGTCAGGTTCTCAAAGTGCGTCTCGCCGAAGACATCCCCATTGATCGTCACCTTGCCCTTGATCTCGGAGAGCGTCAGGTCGTTGCACTTGCCGTCCGCCGTAATGTCGCCCGTTACCTGGTGCGCTGAAAAATCTCCCTTGTCCGATGAGAAATGCACCTGCACCGAGCCTGCAATGCTGCTCAAGTGAACATCCCCGTGCGATGCCGTAATCGTTGCGCCCGCGCCCAGCCCGGCCGCTGTCACATCGCCGTGCGAAGCTTCCACGTTTACCGCGGCATTCTTAGGCACCGTGACCGTGAGGTTCACCTGGCCGTCATTGTGTCCCGGCGATTTCACAATCACCGTGCCGCCGCTCACCACCACGTCTGCCTTCTCGGCGTCAAAGATCTTCTTCGCATCGCTGTCGGAGTTCGCGTAGGCAATCTGGTGCGCCTGCACTTCCACACTTTGTCCATCGCCCGCCGAAATGCTCACATCCCCGCGCGGATTCTCAATCTGGATCGTCGCATTCGCCGGCACAGTCGTATTCAGTACCTGCTGATCCTGATCATGCTGCGGCCTGCCGAAGAAGCTGTTGAAGTCGTCATGATCGTCGCCGTTCACATGCCAGTTGTCCCAGTGGCTGTTTGCAATCCCCGACCCTACGCCGATAAACGCCAGCAGAACCAGGATGCCCACAAACCCGCCGCCGCGCCGCACCGGAACCTGGCGCCGCTGGTCAAGCATCCATTCCAGGAGCAGCCCAACCCCAGCCGCAATCAGCAGCACGGGCCACCATTTGCCGTACCACTGCCAGAACTGCTGCGCATCCATGTGGCCCCACATGATCAGCAGCGCGATCACGCCAATCGCCACCAGGATCAGAGGTCCCACAATCGACGGCACACGGGGCCCATACGCGCCCACATAGCCGGACCTGTACGCATACCGTTGCGCCTTCCACGCATCGCGCTGCGCCCGCCATGCCGCCTTCTGCTGTTCGCGATAGGCGCGCCATTGCGTCTTTGGATCGTATGGCGGCTGCTGTCCGCCCGGAGGCATCGTACTCATAGCGCACCTCCATCGTTCTTATCTCTGTGCGCAATCTCATCCCCATGCGCCGGCACAATCGATGTCGTGACCGTCTGCACCGGGGCTGCACCGCCAACCGGTCCCGCATACGGGCTGCCCATCGGGTCCACATACGGCGGCATATCTGCTTCATGGATTGCCGCGCGCTCGGCAAGCAGCAGCGCTCCCCAGAAAATCAGGTAGAGCGGCCAGGTATGCGAGAACCTTGCCACGTCCAACTCGTTCAGCAACGCAAGCACTCCAGTCAGCACCAGCATTACAGGCCACCACAACCGGCGAATCATCAGATAGCGGTTCATTGCTGACCTCCTCCCGTATGTCCTGCGCGCCGCAGAATCAGCCACACGCCGAGTGCAATCAGCACCAGCGGCCAGCTATAGTGCACGATCCGCGCCGTCACATAGCCCATCTGGTTCAACAGAAAAATCAATCCCAGTCCGATCAGAATCACCGCGCCGATGGGCTCGCGACGACGCCAGTACGGCGGAGGTATGGGAGGAATCGGCGGTATCGCCGGATCGCCAACTCCTGGATATGAACCTGGATGCGGCGCATACGGAACCTGCTGGTACGGCGCCTGGTGTTCCGTACCCGGCGGGGGATTCGGCGTCTCTGGATTTGGCGGTACAGCACCGGCAACTGGAGTCCATCCGGCTCCCGGATTTGGTCCCGCGCCTGGATTTGGAGGCACACCGGGCGCACCGGTTCTTTGCTGCTGCTGCCGAGCCCACTCATCGGCTGGATTACGCGAGTTCCAGCTCAGATTCAGCCAGTTGCCCACCTCATTCAGTCCCAACGGGTCCGGCAGCGGCAGGCCATCGCGCCGCGCGCGCGCTGTGTGGTATGCCTCAAACGACTGGTAGAAAATCCAGCCCGCAATGAAGATTCCGAATATCCCATAGTGATCTGAAATGCTGACCAGCACGGCGAAGATCACCACGTGGATCAGTCCCTTGAAGAACTGGCCGTTGTACATCGCGCCCACGCCGGGAATCAGTCCCAGCACGGCTGCCAGCGCGGGGTTCGGAGCCAACGGCGCGGGAGGAACCGCAAACGGCTGGGCGACGTTCTGATAGGCCGCAAAGTCCTGCTCGCACAGAATCTGCCCGTTCGCGCCCTGTCGTACACACTGCTGACACAGTGGCTTTCCGCAATTCTGGCAGTAGGCTACCGCGGCCACTCCGCTATGGTTTACGCAATCCATTCCGTGCTCCTTCCCCTTGCCGTTCGTACAACAATCACTGCGGAGCCTTCGGAATTCCTGGGCATGCCGTTGAGTTGAAACGAAGTTTCCAATACATCCCTGTCTTGCCAGTCCCCGTCTTGCCGGTCACGGCCCGCCGGGGTCACCGACGGCTGCTGAGGGTCCCCGCCACGATCCAGTCTCGATCCGCCATCTTTCTTCTGCTGCGACTCACCGGAACCGTTTCCATTGGGAGCCGTCTCTTGCTGGCTGCCGCCTTGCGTGGAACGCCGCAGTTCCTTCATGCGCGTCTGCACCTCATACACCAGCCGCAGATGGTCGTAGTAGCGCACGATGGGCGTAGAAACAAAGGCAACCTGCCGCTCCATGTACGAGCGCACCGCCTGCGGACGCAGGCTCGAAACCCGCAGATCCTTCAGCTTTACGCCGGTCAGATTCAGCGTCAGCGCAATCGAGAAGAATGCCATCGCCGCCGTCATCATCAGCCGCGGCTCGGCAAAGCGCCGAATGGTGCCGATGAACCCGCGGCCCGTAAATCCTGGCCGCTGCCATGGCTGCAGCATCGCCACGCCAGCCGCCGTCGCCGGCTGCAACTGCCCCGGCAGCAATCCAAAGCCAGCCGCCTGGTCCGGTCCCGTTGCGGCAAGAATCTTATCCAACAGCCCGGCGGGAATCTCCGGCTCCAACGATAGAAAATCCAGCCACTCGCGGCCACGCCGCGCTTCCTCATAAAGCGCCGTGCAGGAAGGGCATCCGTCCTTGTGGCTGGCGAAAAACGCCTCATCCTCGGGCCGCAGAACGCCATCCAGAGCATCCGTCAGCAGCGTCTCCCACTGCCCGCAGGCCGGGGAGGCGGGAATGTGTGCCGAAGTGCGAGTCTGCTTCGCCATTTAAATCACCTCCCTTTGATTACGTTCCAGCAGTCGCGCAAGTTCCGCCCGTCCCCTGCTGATCCGGCTCTTCACTGTGCCCTCGGGAATTCCTAAAACCTGCGCGATCTCTTTATAATCCATGTCCTGCAAGTCGCGCAGAATCACCGCTTCACGCAGCTCCGTTGAAACTTTGGCCAGAGCCGCCTGAACCATTTTCTCAAGCTCTTTCCGCGCCGCCATCTCATGCGGAGAGGCATCGCGGCTCATGAGCCGGTCTACCGGCTTCAGTCCCTGGTCTTCGCCGGACTCATTCCAGCCCTCGTCCAGCGACCCGGTTACGCGCAAATTCTTTGTCCGCCGGAAATTGTCCACCAGCAGATTGCGCGTCATTGTGGTAATCCATACCTGCAGGCTGCCGCGGTTGCAATCAAAGCTGCCCAGGTTCGAGTAAATCTTCAAAAACACATCCTGCGTCAGGTCCTCGGCGTCCACCGGCGAGCCTGTAAAGCGATAGCAGAGTCCGTACACACGCCGGTGATGCACGCGAACCAGGTCGGCCCACGCCCCCGAATCCCCGTCAAGACAACGGTGGACGACCAGCGTCCAATCGATCTCCAGTGGAGCCTGATTTGTCGAGCCCGGTTTCGTCGAGTCCGAATTCAGCCCTCTCACCTCCCCGCGCTTCGGGCGGGCTTCCGAGCGCGCGCCGGGAAATCCAGCACCGGCATCCGAGCGATCCTGCACGGCTGGCTTCTTTCGCCCGTCGATCCCAGTGCGACTCGTCGGCGCCGGAGGCGCGGATGGCCGCACCGCAGGTGCTTTCCCGAATCCCAACCCGGCATCGCTCCAGCTTAATGTACCAACGCACTGCATAATCGGCTATACGCAGGGTTTATCGGATTTGTTCCCCTGCTATTTCAAACTGCAATGTTCTCTTGGCTGGAGGGAGGCGGGGGCCTTCAGGCCTCCGAAAACTCGGCCTGTAAAATCTGGCCTTTAGGCCCGGGAATTGACCAGAGGCGGGTGCCCAGGTCTTGGAAGCAAGTTACACCACCAAAGTTGGGTGCCCCAGGTCTCCCGATTTTGGAGACCTGGGGCACCACAAAAGCAAACTGTGTCGTACGAGCGCAGCCTCCCACCCCACCAGCTTGTCGAAAAAGTCATTTCGGAGGGAGGCGGGGGATTCATCCCCCGCAATAAGCCCCTTAGCGCCAGCGGGCCTTCAGGCCCGGAGGAATGAGCTGAAACGCACTGAGAAGCTGCGCTATACGCACCGCAACCCGGTCAAACATGGTTTGGCATTAAAACCAGAAGATTGGGAGTGGTCAAGCTTTCGTCACTATGCGAAAGGAGAAATCGGCATTGTGGAGATCGAATCATTCC
>NZ_JBEKYX010000051.1:0-30398 GCF_049510455.1 Occallatibacter sp.
CTGCGGTGAGCCCTGCGAATGCAGGGGAAGAGAAAATGCGAAAAACGCCAAGGCAAAGACGTAATTCAGGCGCGACGAAGTGCGAAGTGCATAAATCATGACAGCTACTCTTGCTCCAGAATCGAGGATGGCAGCAGTGTAGCTCGTGAGGAAGGAATTTACGAGCCGGTTTTGCGCTCGGCCGGAATCTGCTCTTCGACGAGCACCTCATCCAGCAATCCGCGCAGCGCGGCGGCGCGCACGTGGCCCAGCTTTGCGCCATCGGTGCTCTTCTGGGTCAGGGAGAGCTCGTCGGCCAGGTTCAGGGCAGCCAGCACAGCCACACGGAGCGAGTCCACGGTACGGCCCTGCGCGGCTACGGCGCGCATCTTCGCATCCACCTCTGCGGCCAGCGCGCGGATGTGCTCCGCATCGTGGCCGAAGAGATGGTAGGTCTGATCGTAAATCTCAACCGTTACGTAATTGGAGTGGGGATTCTCCATATTGCCTTAAATCTCCAGTGCGTCTAGTTGCGAGAGCAACCGCTCCACGCGCTGACGGACATGATCGCGCTCGGCGCGCAGTGTCTTCACTTCGCCCTGCAGTTGATCCACTTGGGTTAGATGCTCTGTAAGCTGCACCGCATGCTCATTTAGTTTCATCGCATGATCGGCCAGTTTGGCTTCCATCTGCTGGGCATGTTCTTCAGCGGCAACGCGCGCCACGCGCTCGCGCTTTACCAGGTTCACGGCGCGCAGCACCCGCTCTTCGAGCGCGGCAAACTCATCCACGCTCAGCGCCAGCGCCTCAGAGTGCGCAGCTTCCTGAGCAGGCTCCTGAACCTCATCGGCAACTTCGGATTCGGCAACTTCTGGAAACATCTCGGACTCGATTGAAACTTCCGACATGGCGAAAACCCTCCACTCGCGGGCAAATATCGTTACGAGTATAGACCGCGCGCAGAGTGCTTTCGGCGCTAGGAACGCAGGCGCGCACCAGCCTTGCCAACGGCCCCGATCACAGCCTGTACCACTTTGGTCTGCCACTCCACCAATTCCTCATCCCGGAGCGTGCGATCGGCCGCCTGGAAGGTCACTCCCAGCAGCAGTGCATACTCGTTTGCGCCCAATTTCGGGTCGCGGAAGATCTCGCGCGGACGCCACTCCACCAGTTCGGGAATAGCAAGAGAAGAAATCACGGCGTCGATAGTTTCCCACGCCACACTCTGGTCCAGAACCAGCGAAAAATCGCGACGCACCGGTTGGAAGCGCGAGACTTCCCGCGCAGCAGGTCTGAGAACCGGCAGCTTGTAGAGCCGGTCGAGATAAATTTCGCCAACCAGAACCGTATCTTTCAACTTACGTGCGGCGGCTTCTTTGGGATGCAACTGACCGAACCAGCCCACAGTGACACCGTCAGCGGCAATGCGCGCCGAACGATAGGGATGAAGCCATGCGGGCGTAAGTCCGGCCTCTGCCGGAAAGCGGTCAAAGTAAACCGAATCCATCTCAAAACGCGAGAGAACCTGCTCCACGACGCCCTTGATGTCATGGAAGTCGATAGCGCGCTGCGTGTGCAACGCGGATTGCTCGGCGAGTGCGCCAGCAGCTCCAAAGGCAAGCGCCGGACGCTCTTCCACCTTCTCCGTCGCCCCGCTGAAGACCGTGCCCAGCTCAAAGAGCCGCACGTCGCTCACGTCACGGTGCAGATTGCCTGCAATCATGCTCAGCATTCCCGGCACCAGCGAGGGGCGCAACACACCGGCCTCTTCACTGAGCGGATTACCCAACGGAACCACCAGTCCGGGTTGAGGGGCGGTCAGCGCGGCATCCGCCGCTGAACAGAAGGTGCTGCCAATCGCTTCATGGAATCCCGCTGCGCGCAGCGTTCCGCGAACGGCAGCCTCAGCCGCAGCCCACGGCAGAGCCTTCACGCCCTCGCCGAACGCGGGCAGCGTGTTGGCGAAGCGGTTGTAGCCATAAACGCGTGCCACTTCTTCAATGAGGTCAATTTCGCGCGCGATGTCCAGCCGCCAACTCGGCAGGGTCACCTGCCATGCGGCGTCCTGCTGCGGGGTAAGCTCGCAGCCAAGTGCGCTCAGAACGTTTTCGACTGTCTCCGCGGTAATGCCGTCTTTGTCGAGCGTTGTTCCGAGGATTCGCTGCACCTCGCTGAGCGCCAGCGCGACAGGCTTACGCTGCGCCGTCTTTGCTTCCATCGCCGGCACGCGCACATCCACAAATTCGCCTTCGATATGGCCGCCACTGGCAAGCAGAATGCTCGTCACAATTGCCGATGCAACAGGCCCGGCGTTGAAGTCCGCGCCGCGCTCAAAGCGATGGCTTGCGTCCGTATGCAGACCATGCCGCCGCGCCGTGCGCCGCACTGCGATGGGGTCAAACCACGCCGCTTCCACGAGGACATTTTTCGTCTCCGGGGTAATCATCGTGTCCCAGCCGCCCATCACGCCCGCAAGGCCAAGCGGCTTCACATGATCGGCAACGATGAGATCTTCGGACTCAAGCGTGCGCTCAATAGCGTCCAGCGTTTTCAGCTTTTCGCCCTTGCGCGCGCGGCGCACCACAATGCCGCCGGAAATCTTGTCCAGATCGAAGGCATGCGTGGGCTGGCCCATCAGCAGCCATGCGAAGTTTGTCGCATCCACGGCGCTCGAAATCTTCTTCTGCTCCAGCAGGCCAAAGTACGTCGCAACCTCTGCGCCCGCAAACCAGTCCTTCGTCTCGCCGACATGAATACCCCGCAGCACGCGCGCCGTGAAGCGGCCGCAAACATCCTCGGCTTCGATCTTCACGTCGAATTTCGCGCCGGTCTTTGCTTCAGGCAATGCGTAATTCAACGAAGGCAGGGGTAGACCGTAAATAGCCGCCGCCTCACGCGCCACTCCGTAGTGGTTCATCGCGTCGACGCGGTTGGTCGTAATGTCCATCTCGTACAGCGAGCCATTGCCCGCGCCGAGATCGTAGACGCCTTCCACAGCAATGCCGCGCAGAGTCAGGTCTTCCGCAAGCTGCGCGTCGTCAACAGGTAGAGCGGGAAGCAATGCTCGCAGCCATTTCGTCAATATCTTCATCAGTTCAATTGCTCTCTTCGCAAGTTGGCGCGCTATGCGCGTGGCGAGTTCGCAGGTTCGCGCACGCCTGTTTGTTCAGTATCGGTATCGAGCGCCCCCAGAAGCCCATTGATCAGCTTGGCCACACGGGTACCAAGATCCAGTAGTTCCTCACTGAGAGCTTTTTCAAAATATCCCAGGCTGGCAGCCAACTCAATCTGCGTCTGCAGTTCGTTGATGACGGCACGAGCAGCCCCGAGTCCCTTTCGCATTTCAGAATCGTTCAGGCGTCCATGCGCTCCCGCAATATGACTCGCGACGCTTACAGCGGATCTGCGAAGCTGCACACGGAAGCCAAAAGTCTCTGACTTTGGAAACTCTTCCGTCGCCGCATAAATTGCTCGCGCCAGTTCCATGGACTTCTGCCATGCAATCAAATCACGATAGTGTCTCGTTCTGCTCATTGCCAACCTGCCAACTCGCCACGCGCGCAGCGCGCCAGCCTGCTAAAAAAATTGACTCAAAAACCGCATATCCCCTGCATAGAACTGGCCAATCTCAGAAACGCCATACTTCATCATCGCGATGCGCTCGACGCCCATGCCGAAGGCGAAGCCGGAGATCTTTTGCGGATCGTAAGCCGGCTGCTTTTCCGCCGCGAAGGCAAAGACCGCAGGGTCTACCATGCCGCAGCCCAGCAGCTCAATCCAGCCTGAGTTCTTGCACTTGCGGCAGCCCTTGCCGCCGCAGAAGATGCAGCTGATCTGCACGTCCGCGCTCGGCTCCGTGAAGGGAAAGAAAGAGGGAAAGAAGCGCGTCTTCACGCTCGATCCAAAGAGCGCCTTCATCGCGTGATCGAGTGTGCCCTTCAGGTCGCTGAAGGTGATGTTGGTATCCACGCACAGCCCTTCCACCTGGTGAAAAATCGGCGAGTGCGTAGCATCGGCAGCATCATTGCGGTGTACCTTGCCGGGAATCACAATCCGCACCGGCGGCGGCTGCTGCTCCATCGTCCGCATCTGCACGGGACTGGTGTGCGTGCGCAACAGGAGCCGATCACGCAGCGAACGACGCTCCTGATTGGCGACGACAAGCGTGTCCTGCGTATCCCGCGCCGGATGTCCTGGCGGAAAATTCATGCTCTCGAAGTTGTAGAAGTCGGTCTCGACCTCCGGGCCGACACCCACCGAGAACCCAAGCCCGGCAAAGACGCTGACAATCTCATTCAGCGTCTTCGTAATCGGGTGCTCCGCGCCAGTGAGCCGCCGCGTGCCCGGCAGCGTGATGTCGATAGCCTCGGCAGCCAACGCCGCATCGCTCGGTCCTGCGCCCAAGGCCTGTTCCAGCAACCCATCCACCGTTGCTTTGAGCGCGTTAAAGCGCTGCCCCAGCAGCTTCTTTGCCTCCGGCGGCGCAGCCTTCAGCCACGAACCCGAAACATCGTTCAACCGGCCCTGCTTGCGTCCCAGCCATTCCAGGCGGAATCTCTCTACATCCGCGTCATTTGAGATGAATGTGGCATCGACTCGCGCCCGATTCTCAAGCGCGGCAAAGGCTTTATCGAGTGAGGCTTCGTCAAAAGCCTCTAAAGTAGGAATCGCTTCGTTCGTCATGCGTAAGGTTCAGGATAAATGACCCGCGCGTCTCATCACGGGAGGTCTGTAGCCCAATCAACGGGCGTATGTAAATCCGGAATCCGCCGAAAGATTGCATCATGCGTCACCAGCACCGCGCCCGAAGCCACAGCCTGCGCCGCAATCAGCAGGTCCATCGCATCCACCGCGATTCCCTTTGCTTCCAGCCTGGTCCTTAGGGTGCCGTAGATAGCAGCTTCCATCTCTGTCCACGGCAGAATCTTGAGAAAAGCCACTAACCTCTCAATTGTGTCGGCGCGCCTGGACGACGGCGGTCTTTTCGCAAGACCGTAACGAATTTCAGCAAGAGTGATAGAAGAGATGCAAAGTTCAGAGTTTGGGTCCCGGCCAAGCCGCGCAAACTCTGCAAACGCAGCCGGGGATGCGTTTCTCGCCAGATAGCTGACAGTATTGGTGTCCAGCAGATATCGCGTCATTTGCCGCTGTCTTCACCTTCGTCGTCATCGGCAAAGAGAGCCTCAAGCGTCGGCCGGCGCTGTGGAAGACTATGATCCCGGTCAGCCGGATTCATAAAGTCTTCAGGCAACGGCGATTCTTTCAGAGCCGCAAGAACCTCTTCCAAGCTCGGAATATCAGAAAGGATAATCTCGCCCGTCTCCTCATTCCGGCGAATGGAGACATGTGAAGAGCGGAACCGGTATTCAGCAGGAATCGTCACATGCTGGCTTCTGCCGCTCATAAAAACCCGGGCCCTTGCCGTATTCGTCATGGTCGGCACTCCTGCTATACAGCATAGCACTACAGCATTCTTGGATGGAAATTCTAAGACAAAGGAAAAGGCCCCGCGATGCGGGGCCTTTTATGGCTTCAAGGCGCGCTCGCTTAGGCGGCTGCTTTGCTGGCCAGAGCGGCTTTCGCCTGCTCCACCAGCTTCGTAAAGCCGGCTGCGTCCTTGACTGCGATATCAGCCAGAATCTTGCGGTCGAGCTCGACGCCGGCCTTCTTGAGGCCGTTGATGAACTGCGAGTAGCTGATGGCGTTGAGCTTGGAGGCGGCCGAGATGCGGACAATCCAGAGCGAGCGGAACTGGCGCTTCTTCTGCTTGCGGCCTGTGTAGGCAAATTTCAGGCCGCGTTCGACGGCTTCCTGGGCTGCCTGGTAGAGCTTGGATTTTGTGAGGAAGTAACCGCTTGCGCGCTTAAGAATCTTTTTGCGGCGGTCGCTGCGCTTTGTACTGCGTTTTACGCGAGGCATTGCTGTGTTCTCCGTTTGTGTTGCTCGTGGTGTTACGCGGCTGGAGGCAGGATGTGCCTCTTCACTCGCTCAATTCGTCCTGATTCTCTCGGCTCTCGCCGGGGGCCTTTCCACAAAGGCCCTGAAAGCTACCGTCTCCATTCGAGACGAGGCTTACGATCAGGCGTAGGGAATCATCCGCGCGACCTTCTTGTAATCGCCATCGGAGACAAGCACGCTCTTACCGAGCTTGCGCTTGACCTTCGGCGATTTCGACGTAAGGATGTGCCGCACCTTCGTCTGGTACCGCTTGATCTTGCCGGTGCCAGTCTTCTTGAAGCGCTTGGCCGCGCCCTTATGAGTCTTCAACTTGGGCATTTTCTTCTCGTTTGAACGGGCTTAAATATCCATTCAAGGCTGCCTCCCACGGAGGGAAATCCGGGCGGAAGGCGCACCAAATCAGTATAACCCAGCTTTTATCTGAGCGCTACACCCTTGTAACCGGGCCCGCGGTGCCCGATGCTGGATAGGTTATGGCCGTACTCTCCGTCGATCTCGCCTACCGCCGCTGGTCCGATCTGGGAATCGCGATCCTGAGCCGGACTACAGGTGAGAATGGATTGCCAGGCCCGATCGACTGTGAGCTGATCTCGTGGGACGGCACTGAGCTCGACGAGCCTCATCTCGGTCCAGTCCACGCCGAAATCCTCGCCGGGCGTCTGAATCATCTCGCCAATATCCGCGGCATCCGCGTTCTGCTGCTCGACGGTCCGCAGGCCTGGAAGTCCGAGAGCAATGGCTGCGCCCATGCGCGGCTTAGCGAGCGCCAACTCAACTGCGCCGCCAAGACCGGCCTGCCCGGCATCGTCAAGCCAGCCACTTACCGCACATTCGCCGAATTCTGCATGGACCTTTACGACGCTCTCTGCCGCCGCGGATGGAAGCGGCTGGCGACACAAATGCACCCAGGCTCGACGCCGGAGCGCGTGCTCGTCGAAAGCTACCCTCATGCGGCATGGCGTTCGCTCGGACTCCCCGCCCTGCCATCCAAGCGCCGCGCCCGCGTCAGCGATCTTGCAACCAGCTTTGCCGCGCTCGAAACGCTCGTCCCGCTCACCGTAAACCGCCCGCCAAGCCACGACCAGCTACAGGCGATTGTGGGCGGGTTGCCCGGCCTGGCTCTTGAAGCCCAGGACCCTACAGGCGCGCGCTTCATTGGCGAGCCCCCACGCCGCGAAGACGGTCACTGGCGCGAGGGCTTCATCGTTCTCCCGTTGCCACCGCGGCGCGCCTCAAACCTGCATTGGCTGCGTTAAGCAATGACGCTATAAAGCGCTCTGATTCTCGTCGCCCGCGCCATTCTTTTCCCCACTCGTGGAGCCACGCTTGCCAACCGGCCGCTCCAACCCCTGCGCCTCCTGCGCCATGCGCAGATGCTGCTCCATCAACCTGCGTGCTTCGGCGGGTTTGCGCGTGCGGATTGCGCGGTAAATCTCGCGATGCATTCCCGCGGACTCCCGCAGATCGATCGAGCGTTCCACGGTTTTTCGCCGATGGTCGTACATGGACGATACGATGGTTTCCATGATCGCGGCCAGAATCGGATTACCCGATGCCTGCGCGATGATCCGATGGAAGGCGACATCGTGAATCAGATATTCCGTGGGGTTATCCACGGAGGCAAACATTTCAGCCACTTCCTCGGCCAGCGCGGCCTGGTGCTCATCCCTGCTGCGCTCGGCGGCCAGCGCCGCCAATCCGGTCTCCAGCAGGATGCGCGCTTCAAACATCTGCCAGGACTGAAACCCATGCAGCGCGCCGATAAACGTCAGCGAATCCTGCCCAAAATCCGGCGGCCCATCCGCAACAAAGGTACCCACGCCATGCCTGATCTTCATCACGCCCAGCGCGGCCAGGTAGCCAATGCCCGTTCGGAGGCTTGCGCGGCTGATCTGCAGCGTCCGCGCCAAATCACGCTCCGGCGGAATCTTGTCGCCGGGCTTAAGCGTTCCGTTCTCGATCAGAGTACGCACGTGGTTGACCACTTGCATCGTGCGGTGCGATTCTTGCTGTTCCGGTTTCACTCGGGCCATAGGCGGAAATTGCTCTCGGGGACGCTCTTGACTCTATGGATCAAGTCGAGAGTACCACTAAATGAACACCTAACCGAATCATTTTCTTGATGCGTGCCAAAATTACCAACCAGTGATGTATATTGTGGTCTGACCACTTAAGTAAGCCCAGAGACGGTCAAATCCGAAACTGAAAGATTCAAGTTGACGCAATCCTCCGGGAGCGGCAACCTTGCGCAATACTCAACTAGGACGCACTCTCTGTGGTTTTGCCTCTTTTACCTTTGAGACGCGTGCGGCCAGGGAGCGCCAACGATATGCTCATCCACCCAGACCGACTCTTTCCCGCCGACCCCGACACGCGCAAGCTGGCCCGTTCGCTGTATCAACATATTGCCGAGCTGCCCATCGTCAGCCCGCATGGCCATACCCAGGCATCCTGGTTTGCGCACAACCAGCCTTTCCCTGACCCGGCCAAGCTCTTCGTCCAACCGGACCATTACATCTACCGCATGCTCTATAGCCAGGGCATCTCCATGGACGATCTCGAAATCGGCAAGCCGGAGATTGAGAACCCTCGTGGCGTTTGGAAGATCTTTGCGAAAAACTACTCTCTCTTCCGCGGCACACCCACCAGCTTATGGCTCGATTACGAGTTTCAGGAGCTCTTTGGGCTCACAGAACTGCTCAGCGAGAAGACCGCCGATCTTTATTACGACACCATCGCGGAAAAGCTCAGCACGCCGGAGTTTCTGCCCCGCGCGCTCTATGAGCGCTTCCGCATGGAGGTGCTGGCCACCACGGATTCCCCGCTCGACTCGCTCGCCGATCACAAATCTCTCCTTAACTCCGGCTGGAAAGGCCGCGTGATTCCCGCCTTTCGGCCCGATACGGTTGTCGATCCGGATTTTGCCGGATTCGCTGAGCGTGTTGCTCAACTCGGCGCGCAGACCGGCGAAAACACTGAGACCTGGACCGGCTACCTGAACGCACTGCGTCTTTCGCGCGTGCGCTTCCGCTCACTTGGAGCCACGGCCACCGATCACGGTCATCCAACAGCGTTGACCGCCGATTTGAGCCCATCGGAAGCCGCAGCGCTGTTTGAAAAAGTGCGTACCGGCAAGGGCAGCCCAGCCGAGAACGAGCTCTTCCGTGCGCAGATGCTTACCGAGATGGCCGGCATGAGCGTGGAGGATGGACTGGTGATGCAGATCCACCCCGGCTCCGTACGCAATCACAATCGTTCGGTATACGAACGATATGGCCGGGACGCCGGCGCGGACATTCCGCAGGCCGTGAATTACGTCAATGCGCTGCGCCCGCTCCTCGACCGCTACGGCAACGAGCGCAGGCTCACCCTCATTCTCTTCACGCTGGATGAAACCACCTACAGCCGCGAGCTTGCGCCGCTGGCAGGCCACTATCCCTGCCTGCGTCTCGGTCCGCCGTGGTGGTTCAATGACAGCCCTGAAGGCATGATGCGCTTCCGCGAGCAGGCGACGGAGACCGCGGGCTTTTACAACACCGTGGGATTCAATGACGACACGCGAGCCTTTCTCTCCATCCCCGCGCGGCATGACGTGGCGCGACGAACCGACTGCGCGTTTCTCGCCCGCATGGTCGTCGAACACCGCCTGCGTGAAGACGAAGCCTATGAAGTAGCGCGCGATCTGACTTACACGCTGGTCAAGAGAGCCTACAAGCTGTAATCCTCGGAGCCGTCTATGAACATCACATCCGAGCAGTCTCCGCAGGAAGAGCTCGCCCCCGGCGCGCGTATTGGCAAAGTCCGCTGGACCATCTGCGCCATGCTCTTTGCCGCCACCTCCATCAATTACATGGACCGGCAGGTTCTCTCGCTGCTCAAGCCCACGCTGATGCACGCGCCGGCACTTGGCGGCATCGGCATGACGGAGGTTGGCTATGGCTACATCATGGCCGCCTTCCAGGTCTCGTATGCTATCGGCCTGCTGGCGGCAGGGCGCTTTGTGGACAAGGTTGGCACGCGCATCGGCTACATGGTCATCATGGCCATCTGGAGCCTTTCGGCAATGGGCCATGCGCTGGTCAACTCCATGTTTCAATTCGGCATTGCCCGCGTCTGTCTTGGCTTTGGCGAGTCCGGTAACTTTCCCGCAGCCATCAAGACCGTGGCCGAGTGGTTCCCGCAACGCGAGCGCTCGCTCGCCACGGGAATCTTCAACTCCGGCGCCAACATGGGCGCCATCCTTGCTCCAGCCATCGTTCCGTGGGTTGCACTGCACTACAGTTGGCACGCGGCCTTTCTGGTGACGGGAGTCTTCAGCGCCGCCTGGATTGCCCTCTGGTACAGCAAGTACCGCAAGCCGCAGGACCACCCAACGCTAACCGGCGCGGAGCTGCGCTTCATCTATGAAGAAGCAGCCGCACAGATGGGCCCGTCAGTCCCGTGGATGCGTCTTCTCGGCTATCGCCAGACGTGGGCCTTCGCTATCGGCAAAGGTCTCACAGACCCCATCTGGTGGTTCTTCCTCTTCTGGCTGCCGGATTTCTTCAGCAAGAAGTACGGCCTCGACCTGAAGCATGTAGGCCTTCCGCTCATCGTTGTTTACACCGCCTCTTCCGTCGGCAGCATAGGCGGCGGATGGCTGCCGATGCCACTCCGCAAACTCGGTCTCTCCGCCGTCGGCGCGCGGCTCACAGCCATGTTCATCTGCGCCTGCGCCGTCACGCCCATCTTCATCGTCAACTCGCTCAACTCCGAGTGGGCCACTATCGGACTGCTCAGCCTTGCCACTGCCGCGCATCAGGGATGGTCGGCCAACATCTATACGACCGCAAGCGATATGTTTCCCAAAAGCGCAGTGGGCTCGGTGACGGGCATCGGCGGCATGGCCGGCTCGGCCTGCGGATCGCTCTTCGCCATCTTCGTTGGGTATGTCCTGCAGTTGACCCATAGCAACTACACCGTTCTCTTCGGCATCGCAGCCAGTGCTTACCTGGTCGCGTTCGCGTTCCTTAATCTGCTCGCCCCCGGCCTGCGTAAAGCGGAGTTTGCCGCATGAGTTTGTATTGTGCCATTGGGTCTCCGGAAACGACGCTTGATTCCGAGCGCCTGAATGCTCTGCTCATCGAAACGCTCGCCAAGCTCGGCGAGCGAAACAATGTGCTCGTTCTTCCTCCCGATCAAACCCGCGCGCACTCCCGCGCCGGCGATCTCACACGCTTCGCATGGCAGCACTACGGAGACAAGCTCAAAGCGATTCTTCCCGCTCTCGGCACGCATTCACCCATGAGCGCGTCGCAGCTACAGCACATGTTCGGAGCCATTCCGCTCAATCTTTTCCATGTCCATAACTGGCGCACTGACATCGAGACACTCGGCGAAGTCCCAGCGGAATACATACACGAGCAATCCGAAGGCCTGCTGAACTACGCATGGCCCGCGCAGGTCAACAAGCTCATCTCGCGCGGCAACTTCGATCTCATCCTCTCCATCGGCCAGGTGGTTCCGCATGAAGTCATCGGCATGGCCAACTACAACAAGAACGTTCTCGTCGGCACCGGCGGCCGCGAAGGCATCAACCGCAGCCACTACCTTGGCGCGGTCTACGGCATGGAGCGCATTCTCGGCCGCGCCGACAATCCCGTTCGCAGCGTTCTCAACTACGCATCAGATCGCTATCTGAATCATCTCCCGATCGTCTACGTGCAAACCGTTGTCCGCCGCACAGAAAACGGCGAGCTAGCCGTCTGCGGCCTCTTCATCGGCGATGACATTGACTGCTTCCACAAAGCCGCCGAGCTCAGCCTCAAAGTCAACTTCGAAATTGTCCCTGAGCCTCTCAAGAAAGCCGTAGTCTATCTCGACCCGCACGAGTTTCACTCCACATGGCTCGGCAACAAAGCCGTCTATCGCACGCGCATGGCACTGGCGGATGACGCAGAACTCATCATCCTCGCCCCCGGAGTCAAGGAATTCGGCGAGGACAAGATCATCGACCGCCTCATCCGCAAATATGGCTACCGCGGCACGCCCGCCACGCTGCGCGCCGTAGAATCCGACCCCGAGCTGGCCGATGACCTCAGCGCCGCAGCGCACCTCATTCACGGCTCGTCTGAAGGCCGCTTCCGCATCACATGGTGCCCCGGCCATCTCAGCAAAGATGAAGTGGAAGGCGTGGGCTACGGGTATGGAGAGCTTGCCGCCATGCTCGATCGCTACAACCCGCACACGCTCAAGCATGGCGTGAATCACATCAACGGCGAAGAGATATTTTTTATTTCCAATCCAGGCCTGGGACTGTGGGCGCACCAGAGCCGTTTATAAATCCGCCAATAGATCAGGAGAATTATGAGTACCCCACTCACATTACCGAAATATTCACTCGGCGCCGGCGACCGCTTCGCGCATCAGGCCAAGGCGCAGCTTGCTGCCTGTATCAAAGCGCTCGATGCAGGCATGGAGATCATTCCCGTCTGGAACAAATCCAATCGTGAGCACACTATCATCGACTCGAAGCCGGCCTCCACGCGCGCGGCAGCCGACGTCGCCGTCAAAGCGCTTGGCTGGAAGCTGCCTTACTTCCTTGACGCGGATCATATCGGCCTCACCACGGTCGATCGCTTCCTCTCCGTCTGTGACTTCTACACCATCGATGTCGCCGACTTCATCGGCAAGCCCGCATCGGCAGAGGACATTGAAGCCTTTGTCCGCGCCCATCGCAGTCTCGTAGGCACACTCAAGCTGCGCGGCGTTGCCGATGAGCTCTCCATCACGGAAAACGACCTGCGCCAGACGGCCACCAAATTTCTCTACGCCGTAAAAATCGCCGGCGATGTCTACCGCAAGATTGCTTCAGCCAAGGGAGAAGGCAACTTCATCCCCGAAATCTCAATGGACGAGACCGATCGCGCGCAAAGCCCCGTTGAGTTGCTCATCATTCTTGCCGCCGTCGCATCCGAAAGCATTCCCATACAGACCATCGCTCCGAAATTCAGCGGCCGCTTCAACAAGGGCGTTGATTACGTCGGAGACATCGCGCAATTTGAGCAAGAGTTCTCGCTCGACGTCGCGGCCATCGCTTATGCTGTCGAAACTTTTGGTCTTCCTGCGAATCTCAAGCTCAGCGTGCACTCCGGCAGCGACAAGTTCTCCATCTATCCGGCCATTCACGCCACGCTCAAAAAGTTTGACGCAGGCGTTCACTTGAAGACCGCCGGAACCACCTGGCTCGAAGAGCTCATCGGCCTCGCGGAAGCCGGTGACGAAGCTCTCGCACTCGCCAAAGAGATCTACGCCGAAGCCTTCACGCATCGCGAAGAACTCTGCGCGCCGTACGCAACGGTCATTGACATCGATCCAGCAAAGCTGCCTGCGCCGGAAACAGTCAACGGCTGGACATCAGCGCAATACACTGGGGCTTTGCGTCACGTGCAAAGCGATCCGGCTTACAATCCAAGTCTCCGCCAACTCCTGCATGTCGGCTTTAAAGTCGCAGCCAAAATGGGCACGCGCTATCTCGACCTGCTCGAGGCCAACGAACCCATCATCGCAAAAAATGTGACAGAAAATCTCTACGACCGGCACATCGTTCCTGTATTCTTCGGCGGCGCGGTGGGCATTGAAGTTGCAGCGCACGCCGGCACAGCATCGGAGACAAAATGAACGAAGGCAAGATGAGCGAAAACATTCTCAATCTTGACGGCAAAGTCGCCGTCATCACCGGCGGTACATCCGGCATAGGCCGCGCGCTGAGCCTTGGCCTCGCGCAGGCCGGTGCGAACGTCATCGCCACAGCGCGCCGCAAGCAGCAGGTAGAAGAGACCGCTGCCGCCATTGAAGCCCTCGGGCGCAAAACCCTCCGCGTCGAATCCGACGTCACCGACCGCGCCTCGCTCATCGCTCTCTGCGACGCCACTCTTGCAGCCTTCGGTAAAGTCGACATTCTCATCAACTGCGCAGGCCGCATCAAGCGCACGCCAACGATAGATATAACCGAGGAGGATTGGAACACGATTATCGACACCAACCTCACCGGCACGCTGCGCGCCTGCCAGGTCTTCGGCAAGCCAATGATCGAGCGCGGTTACGGACGCATCATCAACATCACCTCGCTCAACAGCTACGTGGCGCTGCATGAAGTCGCCGCCTACGCCGCCAGTAAATCCGCAGTCTCCTCGCTCACGCGCTCGCTCGCCGTCGAGTGGTCACGCAAGGGCATCACCGTAAACGCCATCGCGCCCGGTGTCTTCAAAACAGAACTCAATGCCGCATTGCTCGAAGGAACACCACGCGGCCACGAGCTGCTGATGCGTACACCGATGGGCCGCTTCGGAAAAACAGAGGAGCTGATCGGCGCCGCGCTCTATCTCGCCTCCGATGCCGCATCTTTCGTCACCGGACAAACCATCGTCGTTGACGGCGGCTTCCTCTCCAGCGGCGTGAATCAGTAGCTTAGATACACAAAATGTTGGGTGCCCCATTCGTGCGCGGCTTTATCGCGCACGGGTGGGATAGCATAGTCTCCAATCCCTCAGCGCAAATCCAGCTTTGCCCCAGCCGCCTGGATAATGCTCGGATTTTCCGCAGCCGTCACAACAACTCCCGTCCCGGAAACCTCCGCGTATCCCACATTCAACCCATGCTGCGCGCTTATCTTCACATTGCGCAGCGTAACGGCCAGCACCGGCGCTTCCGGCAGCCCCACAATCGCGCCCGCAGATACGCTATCGACCGCAGTCACATTCTCAAGCGTTATGTCATGGAAATGCGGTGTCAGCCGCGTCACCGGCTGCGCTGCGTCCCCTTCAGGCGGCAGCACCTTCGGATAATACTCGCTGATAATGAGCGCATTCTTCACGCCCTTCATCTCAATGTCTTTGAAAACAAGATTGCCCACATCGTTGCCGCGGTCGCGGTTGGCTTTCACACGGATGCCATTGTCCGTACCCTCAAAATGAATCCGCTCCGCGCGGATATTCTGCGCCCCGCCCGCAATCTCGCTGCCAATCGAAAGCCCATGCCCGTGCAGAAATGTGCAATCGGTAATCGTAATGTCGCGGCTCGGCGCATCCGGCCCAGGCGAATTGATCATGCCTGACTTGATGGCGATATTGTCGTCACCCACATCGGCAAACACATGATCGATCGTCACATGGCTGGAGGAAAACGGATCTATCGCATCCGTGTTCGGCGAACGCGCCGGGGCCAGCACCTTCACATTGCGAATCACAATATCATCCGTGTAATACGGCACCAACTGCCACATCGGCGAGTTCTGAATCGTCACGCCTTCCACGCGCACATGCTTGCAGTGGTCGAAGACCACCAGCCGCGGCCGTGTATGCTCCGCTCCAAGAATCCCCGAATCCTTGTACGCGCGCGCCTCCTGCCACCAGCTTTCGCCGTTGCCGTCAATTGTGCCCTCGCCCGTGATCGCCACGTGCTCCGCATTCGTCGCGCTCACAAGTGACTGCAGCCCCGGCGCGCGAAACTCCGTCTTTGCGGGATAGTCCTTGTGATCCGGCGAGCCTAATAGCGTTGCGCCTTTGTCGAGCTGCAAAGTGATATTGCTCTTCAGCACAACTGGCGCGCTCAGGTATGTACCGGCCGTCAGCCGCACCGTGCCGCCACCCTTCGCCGCGCATGCATCGATTGCCACCTGCAGCGCACCCGTATCCTTAGCCACACCGTCGCCCCTGGCTCCGTAAGCATGCGCATCGCACAGCGCTGCCGCATGAAGCGCAACTGCCGCAAAGAAAAACAGCGCCGCTGCGGTCAGCAACGGCGCCCTCTGTAGAAATCGATTCATCGAGATACCGTTTCAGTTGATTTTTCTATCGTTGAATGCGCGCCGAGCCGCCCGCTGCAAACGCCTTCACCTGCTCGAGCGTAGCCATTGTCGTGTCGCCAGGGAATGTCGTCAGCAGTGCGCCATGCGCCCAGCCCAGCTTGATCGCCTGCTCCGGCGTTTCGCCCGCAAGCAGCCCGTAAATAAACCCGGAAGCAAAGCCATCGCCACCTCCCACGCGGTCATAAACAGTCAACTCCGCAGTCGGCGCATGCAGTTGCTGCCCATTGACCCACGCCACCGCGCTCCAGCTATGGTGATTGGTGGAATGTACCTCGCGCAGCGTCGTCGCAACGGCCTTGATGCCAGGAAACCGCTGCACCACTGTGCCCATCATCGCAAAGAACGCCGTCGGATCAAGCTTCGATTTCGTATGAACTTCCGGCCCGGCAAGCCCAAGACCCTTCTGTAAATCTTCTTCGTTACCCACCAGCACGTCCACGTTTTCGACGATCGCCGAAAGCACGTTCTGTGCGCGATCAATTCCACCTGAAATCTTCCATAGCTTCTCGCGGTAGTTCAGATCAAACGATGTCACCGCGCCAGCCTTCCGTGCAGCCCGCATTGCCTCAATCACAAGCTCCGCCGTCGTGTCCGAGAGCGCCGCAAAGATGCCGCCGGAGTGAAACCACCTCACGCCCTCCCCAAAGATCGCCGCCCAGTCAAAATCGCCCGGCTTCAGTTGCGCCGCAGCCTCATTGCTGCGGTTGTAAAACACCACAGGAGCGCGCACGCCCAACCCGCGGTCACTGAACACTGTTGCCATATTCGGCCCGCGCACGCCGTCATGCTCATACATGCGATAGATAGGCCGCACACCCATCGCACGCACACGCTCTGCAATCAGATCGCCAATGGGATACTTCACCATCGCGGAAGCAATTGCCGTGCGCTGCTCAAAGCAGTCGGACAAATTCGCAGCCACATTGAACTCGCCGCCGCTGACATGAATCTTCACCTCAGTGGCCTTGCGAAAAGGAATAATGCCTGGATCGACCCGATGCACGAGCGCGCCAAGCGATAACAAATCGAGCGCGCCTTTCTTTTGATCGGAAAAAACTGGGGGAACTTCGAAGCCAAGGTTCATCGCAAAACTTCTCCCATGCGAAAAATCGATAATGACAGCGCAGCGCAGAATCTTACTGCGACAGCTTCACTGTATGCTCGCAGATCAGGCGCGAGCGAATGCTATTTCTAACGGACAAAAGAATTGTATCGCTCAGGAGGTCTGACCATCAATCTCAAATCTGCTCTATCGAAGAAACTTTACCCTGTCCGGCAAAACCTGCGTGTATTTTGAATTCTCATCCGGAATAATGCATAAAAATCGCAATCGGCATGGTGAATCGAGCAGCCCTAACTTGACTGAACTATGCTTCAAGGATTCTGATCATATCGTCAAGTGGTCTGTCCTCTTGATTCCCTAATTCTGTTGAGGAGCCGTATGCGGATTCGCTATTTTTCTGCTATTTCTGTCACCCTTTTGTTCGTCGCAGCGGTTTATTCCGCGTCTGCGCAAGACACGCGCAACGTCACCGAGCCGCGTATTCCCATGCCCTGCGTCACGCTGAATGCTGAACTCGAAGCGCACGACGGCCAGCTTGCACCCGCCGATGAACAGAAACTCGATACCGCACGCATTCAGGAAGCAATGGAGCGTTGCTCAAAAAACGCGGGCACTGCAGGCAACGCCGTTGTGTTGAAGGCGCACGGGCGCCGCAATGTCTTTCTCACCGGCCCGCTCCAGTTGCGCTCCGGCGTAACGCTCGTCATTTCCGCCAACACAGTCCTCGCAGCCTCGCGCGATCCGCGCATCTACGATCTCACGCCAGGAAGCTGCGGTATCGTCGGCGAGAAAGGCCACGGCTGCAAACCGCTCATCACCGCGGATCACGCCACCAACAGCGGCATCATGGGCGATGGCTCGATCGATGGGCGTGGCGGTGCGACATTGCTCGGACAAAAAGACTCCTGGTGGGATCTCGCGCATGAAGCCAAAGTCACTGACAAACAGCAGAGCGTGCCGCAAATGATCACGCTGCGCCAGGCGGACAACTTCACGCTCTATCGCATCAGCCTGCGCAACTCGCCCAACTTTCACGTAGCCGTCAACCAGACCAACGGCTTTACCGCATGGGGCGTGAAGATTATGACGCCCGGCACTGCGCGCAACACGGACGGCATCGATCCCGGCTCATCCACTAACGTCACCATCGCGTATTCGTTCATTCATACCGGTGACGACGATGTCGCCATCAAGTCTGGCGGCACAAATCCGGCCTCGCACATCTCCATTCTGCACAATCACTTTTATACCGGTCACGGCATGTCTATCGGCAGCGGAACCAGCGGCGGCGTCGATCACATACTGGTAGACGATCTCACCATCGACGGCGCAGACAACGGTATCCGCATCAAGAGCGACCGCAGCCGCGGCGGCCTCGTGCATGATGTTCTCTACCGCAACGTCTGCATCCGCAATGTGAAAAATCCGCTTCTCTTTACGCCGAAGTACACGACCTTCGGCGGCAATCTTCTTCCCATCTACCACCACATTACCTTGAGCAATGTCCGCATCGAAACACCCGGCATATACACGCTTGTGGGCCTCGATGCGGAGCATAAGATCGGCCTTCAATTCGACAATGTTTTCGCAGACGATCTCACTCACGCCCTCATGGACGTCAGCAATGCGGAGTTCAAAATAGGCCCGCGCCGCGGCAATCTTGCGCCCTCCGGCGATGGCGCTTCCACCACAGAGATGCCAGGCACAGCAGCCGGCAGCGAAATGAATTGCGGCACGCATTACGCCGAATTTCCAACCATAAAAACAGCGCCGGAGATGGCCGGCAAAATCCCCGACGAAGATCGCACGCTGTATGTTGCAGCCGACGGCACGGGCGATTACTCATCCATCCAGAAGGCTCTCTACTCCGCTCCGGCCACTGGCGGGCTTGTTCTGGTTAGCCCCGGCGTCTATCGCGAAGTTGTTACCGTCGATAAGCCCCACATCGAAATTCGCGGCTCCGCGAAAGATCCTTCCAAAACCGTCCTCGTGAACGATCTCAGTGCCGGCACCAGCGGCGGCACACTGCACTCAGCCACCGTGAACATTACGGCAGATGATTTTCTGGCGCAAAACATTACCTTCGCCAACGACTTCAACCGCACGCATCCTCAACTTCCGCAAGGTTCGCAGGCGCTCGCGCTGCGCGTCATCGGTGACCGCGCCATCTTCCGCAACGTGCGTCTGCTCGGCAATCAGGACACCGTCTACGCAGGCAGCCGCAACTGCGCGCCCGATGGCGCAAGCTGCATTTCCACGCGGCAATACTTTGCCGACTGCTACATCGAAGGCAATGTGGATTTCATCTTCGGCGACGCCAAGGCCATTTTTGACCGCTGCGAAATTCACTCTACGTCACACAAAGGCGGCTACCTCACCGCGCAATCCAAACACTACTCTGACGAGGATTCCGGCTTTGTCTTTAACCATTGCAAACTCACCGCGGACCCTGCAGCCGAGCCGCAAATTTATCTCGGCCGTCCCTGGCGTCCATACGCACGCGTCATCTTTCTCCACACTGAGATGGGCGCGCACATCGATCCCGCAGGCTGGCGTGAGTGGCATCCTGGTGAAACGCACTCGCTCGATACGGCCTACTACGCCGAGTTCGATTCCACCGGCCCCGGCGCTAACAACTCCGCGCGCGATCCGCACACTCACGCCCTCACACCGGAAGAAGCCGCTCAATACGATCCCGCCGTATTTCTCGCCGGCAGCGACCACTGGAATCCGACCGCTTCGGTCCCTCCCGCGCAATAGCAAAAAAAGCGGCGCGAACCTGGTTGGGTTCGCGCCGCTGCTAGAAGAATCTTATCTTGAAGCCTGATTCTAAGAAGCCTGGTTAAAAGTTGAAGTGGCCCGACATCTGGAATTGGCGCGGGTTGTTCGCCTGGCCTGCGATGGTGCCAAGTGACGAAGAGCCCACCGTCGCTCCGATGGAGCCATCCGCCGTGGCCGCGGTGCTTCCGAACCACACGTGGTTCACTGCGTTAAAGACGGCCGCATCGAAGACGAACTTCACGCGATCATCCCTCCACAGGCTGAAGGTCCTGCGCAGGCTGCCGTCAATGTTGTAGTTGCCGGGTCCGCGCAGTCCATCCGCGCCCGTACGGGCCACGTCACCCAGCACGTATTCGTTGCTCAAGGAGCCGGTCTCTAAAAAGGCCTTGGGGTTGATGTACTGCATGGAGCTCAGATTCGTGCGCGTGGCGCCATGCCCCCATCCGCCGTTCTGGCGTGCCGTGCCGCTAAAAGCCGTGTTGTAAGCCGGCATGCAGGTTCCCTGGCCAACAACGCCGGTGCAAGTGCTGCCAGTCAGCGCCAGGGGGTTGCCCGCCACATAGGTGAACACATCGGAGAGCCGCCATCCGCCGGCAATCGCGCGAACAATCGCGTTGCCTCCGCCAATGTGATTCTTGCCGAAAGGCAGATCGTAGGTGCTGGTAAAGACCAGGTTCTGCGGCTGATCCTGCGTGCTGAGCGAGCGCTCGATGCGGTCGATCGCCCACGCCTTGCCACTGTTAGCCAATGCACCCGCTGGAATCGCATAGCCGGTGCGGAAGGTGCCCACGTCGTCGATCGCCTTGCTGTACGTATAGCTCAGCATGAGGCTCAGGCCGTGGCTCAAACGCTGCTGGATAAAGAGCTGCAGTGAGTTGTAGTTGGAGTTGCCCACCGCAGGCACCGTGTCAGACACGCCGCTGTACTGCGGGAATGCGACAAGCGCCTGGCTGACCTTGTTGTTGAAAGTTGCATAAGGCAGCCCGTTTGGCGTGTTAGCCGCGGTAGCCGTCGCGCCCAGCGCCGCTCCCATAGACAGGTACTCCGGATTGAGCTGATTGCTCCAGTAGCCGCGCGGCGCGCCGGTCGGCACCAGGAAATGTCCCTGGTTGCCTACGTAGCTCGCCGTGGCCGTCATGTCCTTGGTCACAAGCAGTTGCCAGCCAAGCGACCATCCTTCGAAGGTCGGAGTGCGTCCACCGTACTTGGGATCGAGATAGGCCAGCGTCGAGGAAATCTTGTACGGCGAGACTGCCGCCGTCGAGTAGTAGGTTGCGTAAGCGGGATTGAAGACCGGAGGAGCGGCAACGGTACTGGTTCCAAAGGCCGTGTTCGCAATGCCCGCGTTGTTGAAGTAAGCGCTGTTGTTCAGATAAAACGCCGGCAAAGAATCGCCGGGGCTTACCGGGTTCGGTGATGCAGCAAACCCAAGCTCCATGTTGCTTGTAGGCAGCGTGGTTTGGCCGCCCGATGTGCCGCCGCCATGGCCGTAGTAGATGCCGTAGGAGCCGCGCAGCACAAGCCTGCTGCCCACCTGGTAGGCAAATCCCAGCCGCGGTCCAAAGTTCTTGTAATAGGTCTGCAACGGCGTAGAGCAGTTGCAGCTATCAGCTCCGCTGCCGGCGAACTGCAGAATACCGTTATTGCCAGTCACAGGATTAGTCGCTGTCGGGTTCAGGAAAGAAAAACGATTCTCGGCTTCCTGGAAAGGCGGCATCACATCCCAGCGCAGTCCAGCGTTCACCGTCAGCTTGGGCGTCAGCTTCCAGTCATCGGCGGCATAGAGAGCATACGGGCGGTAACGCGAGCCTGTCTCCTGCGCAATGGGCGCATATTGCGTGTAGCTGCCCGTGTCCACCGCGCCCAGCAGGTAGCTGGCATACGGCAGGCCGGTGTTTGAAGTAGCCTGGGCCGTCGAGCCGCTCACCTTCGCAGTTTCCGTTACCGCAAAGTTCGTCGTGGCCAGTGTGCTGCCCCCATCGGCGTACAGGTAGTTGTACTGCATCCACTCCAACTGTCCGCCGAAAGTGAAGGAGTGCCTGCCCTTGATCCACTGCATGTTATCCAGCAGCGTAAAGGCGTTCGTGTTGCCCACATAGCCAGTCTGCGGACCCCAGCTTGCAAAGGTCTGCGGACCGCCGCTGAACTTTTCGTACGGGAAGCTGCCCGCAGCCTGGCCCGTCGGCAGGCCGGTGATTCCGGCAGTCGATGCCGCATAGTCCGCAATGCCGTAAGTGGGGTTATGATCCGGCGAGTGGTACTGTGCGGCGCCGAACTTGAACTGGTTCACGAGGTTGTCCGTAATGACGTACGTCTCCTGCACGATCCCCACCTTGGAGATCGGCGAGTAGTTCTTCGCGTACAGGTACGGCAGCGGAGCCACGTTCGTCGTCTGGCTTCCAGCCGGGCCAATCAACCCCTGCCGGCCCCAGCCAAAGATTCCGCTCACACTGTGCTTGTCGTTGATATGCACATCCAGGCGGTCTGTCGTCGACCAGTTATTCAGGCCCCAGTTATACGAGCCCCAGTAGTTGTTCGTCAGGCTCGAATTGGTCGGCTCAGGCATAAACTTCTGCAGGTACTGCGCGATCGGCGAAATCTCCGCCTGCGGAATCACGTTCGCTGCCATCGGACCGGTGCCGCAGCCCGCGCTGGTGTACGTCGGCCCGCTGAACTGCGTACGCGTATAACCGCTCGCGCCAAGCGTCTGCGTCGTCGGATCGTAGATATTTACGCCAAGCGCCGAAAAGTCGCCGCACTGCTCCGCTGGTGTGGGATTCGTCTGCACCTGCGGCTTGGTCAATGTCGAGTAGCGGAAGCCAGTGTAGTTGCCGAAAAAGAAGACCTTGTTCTTCCAGAACGGCAGGCCGATCGTCATGCCGTACTCGTTCATGTGCTCCGGCGGCGTGTAATAGGTGCCAGCCTTAGTCGGATCCGGATAGTTCGCAGGGTACTGCGCCGGGACAAAACCCGCCGCGTCCAGCACCGTGTTGCGGAAGATGTCATAGAACGTGCCGTGAATGCTGTTGGTGCCCGACTTCACGGTAAAGTTCTCCACGCCAATGCCCTGATATTCCGCCGAATAACCCGTCGTCTTGAGCTGGAACTGGTCGATCGTCTCAACCGAAAACGCCGGCCAGATGAAGCGCGGATCGCCCGCCGTCGAAGCCGACTCCAGCGGAATGCCTTCCACGTACATCGTTGTGCCGGAGCCATAGCCGTTCACCACCATCGGCTCGTCCGACTCGTTGTTCTTGGTTTCGTTGTTCGTCGCGCCGGGCATCATGATCGCGTAGTCCGTCACGCGCCGTTGATCGGTGCTCACGCCGTTCGCGCCGCCCATCTCCAGCGGCAGTGAAGTGTACGTGTCGTTCTCCATCGTCGCGCCAAGCGTCGCGTTCTCCGTCTCAAGCGGCGGTGGCGCCGAGGTCACCGTCACCGTCACGCTCGCCGCGCCAAGCTGCAGCGGCAGATCCAGACCCAGAACCTGCATGCCGTTTACATGAAGCTCCTTGCGCAGCAGCGTCTCAAATCCCTGCGCCGAGACCGTCACCGTATAAATGCCCACATCGAGCGGCGCAAGACTGTAGCGTCCGTCGCTGTTCGTCGTGCGAGCCATCTCCGCACCCGTGCCCGCGTTCTTTGCCACCACCCTCGCGCCTGCAACCACGGCTCCTGTCTGGTCGGTAACGGTTCCCTCAATGGTGCCCGTGCCGCCAATCTGCGCTCCGGCCTTTGCAGGCAGCAGCAACATCAGCACGAAGCACAGCGCTGCCAGTCCTGCGTATACGAATCTGCCGCGGCTTTCCGTGCGGAATCTTGAAATCAATCTCTCCTCAGATGGCTTGACCGTTCTCTTTGTTATTTTCATGAGTGGTCTTACCAGTGCGGCCCCAAACCAAGTCTCTATATGCATTGGACTGGCATCCTTTTCCTTCAGAATTTTGCTGAATTGAACTTGTATGCGAACGTCGAAAATTCTCTCTCTGCTTGGGTATAGTTGTCAAACGAGAATTTTATCGGTCGTCCTGAAACTATTTCCATTTAGAAATTGGAAAGCTGTATCCAAAATAGACGTCTACTCCGGGATGATGGTTTACTGGTCGGACCACTTGCTGGAAAAATAAGACCGCCAATATCCACCGGCTCCCCTCAAAAGACAACAAAGCGCGCCCCGAAAGGCGCGCTCTACTCATTGGAAAGAAAACGGAAACCTACACCTCAATATCGACCCTGACGCCTTCCAGATCGGTAGCCGTCTCTGCAGTACCGTACACAAGCTCCGTCGTCCGCACCGCCGCGCTGATTGAAGCCTGCATCCGCTCAACAGTCGCCGCAGTCTCCGGCTTCGCTCCTGAAATGTCGAGCGTCACCTTCGCAAGCCGCCGAGTCTGGCTCACCTTCGACGTGGTCCGCAGCCCGCGCACCGCCCGCAGAATCGCAGACAGCACTTCCATCTCCGGCACCGTCACATTCCACTCAGCATTCGCCTGCGGCCACGCCGACTTATGCAGCGAAGCAGCCCGCTCATGCGCCTTGTAGAACTGCTGATACAGATACTCCGTCACAAACGGCAGAAACGGCGCATACAGTCCCAGCACAATCCGCAAGCTTTCAAACAGCGTCGTGCGCGCAGAGGCCCGTGTCTGCTCCGCATAGTTATCCGGCGTCCAGAATCGATCCTTGATCAGCTCCAGATAGTCATCGCAAAACACGCTCCAGAAGAAGCGATCCGTCTCCTCGCGCGCCTCATGATAGCTATAGCCTTCAAACGCCTTCTTCGCCGCAGGCAACACCTTGTTCAGCTCAGCCAGCAGCCACCGATCCTCCGGCGTCCGCTCCGCAAACGGCACATAATCCTTCACCGGATCGTAAGCGCCCATCTGCAGGTCCGCAAACCGCGCCGCATTCCACAACTTCACCACCAGCTTGCGGCCAATCTGCACATCCTTCTCGTTGTAGCGCAGATCGTGCCCCAGCGAGCCACCCGAAGCCCAGTACCGCAACGAGTCCGCGCCGAACTTCTGAATCACAGCATACGGATCGTAGCGGTTATACCCATTCGCATCCGTGTACTGCTCCAGGTCGCGCTTGGAAATCTTCTTGCCGTTCTCGTTCAGCCCCCAGCCTGAGATCATCACACTCTCCCACGGCAAACTGTTCGTATGCAGATGGCTCTTCACCACCGTGTAAAACAGCCACGTGCGGATAATCTCAAAGGCCTGCACGCGCACCGTCATCGGATACACGCTCGCATCGCCAATTCGCCCCGGCGTTCCCGCCCAGTTTGAATTGATCAGCGGCGAAACCGACGAAGTCATCCATGTATCCAGCACATCCGCATCCGGCGTAAACTCACTCGCTCCACACTTCGGACACGCACTCACAGGCGGCTTCGACTCAACAGGATCAACAGGCAGCGCCATCTCATCAGCGAGAATTACCTCACCACATGAAGCGCAGAACCACACCGGCACCGGCACGCCATAAAAGCGCTGCCGCGAAATATTCCAGTCGTACTTGAGGCCCTTGATCCAGTCCTCCAGCCGAATCTGCATCCACTCAGGAAACCACTTCAGCTCCTTCGCGCGCTCCAGCAGCTCATCCTTCATGTCCATCACGCGGATAAACCACTGCGGAGCCATCACAAACTCAACCGGCGCATCTGAGCGATCGGAAACGCTTACCACCTGGTCCACAGCCTTCGAACCCGTCAGCGCACCAGCTTCCGTCAGCGCCGCCACAATCTTGCCGCGGGCCTCATCCGTCTTCAGCCCTGCAAACTCGCCCGCCAAATCCGTAAGCCGCCCGTTGTTGCTCACCACAATGCGCAGTTGAAGCCCATCGCGCTTCCAGCGGCGAACGTCTTCGCTATCGCCAAAGGTACAAACCATCATCAGGCCCGTGCCAAACGCCAGGTCCACATCGTCATCCGCCAGCACCGGCACAGTCTGCCCAAAGAGCGGCACCGTCGCTGTCTGCCCAATCAGATGCGTATAGCGTTCATCCTTGCTGTTGCAGTAAAGCGCCACGCAGGCAGGCAGCAGCTCCGGCCGCGTCGTCGAAATCGTCAGCGGCGAGCCATCCGCACCTGTAAAGACAATGTCATGCAGCTTGCCCTTGCGCTCAATCGTTTCCAGATCGGCCTGCGCCAGCGAAGTCTCCAGAATCGGATCCCACAGCACCGGCTCATGCGATCGATAAATTCGCCCCAGCTTGAACAGTTCAATAAACGATTTCTGGCTAGTCCTCTGGCAATGATCGTCAATCGTCGAGTAACGCAGATTCCAGTCCACGCTCAGCCCCAGCGCGCGCCACAGCTTCTCGTATTCCTTCGCGCCCTCAGTCGTCGTCTGCAGGCACAGCGCGCGAAACTCACTCCGCGTCGTCTTCGACTTATTGATCTTGAAGGTCTTCTCGACATACCGCTCCGTGGGCAGCCCATTATCGTCAAAGCCCATCGGATAAAAAATCTTCCGCCCGTTCATGCGGTGATAGCGCACAATAAACTCAGCCTGCGCATAGCTCATCGCATGGCCCACATGCAGGTGCGAAGCGGAAACATACGGCGGCGGCGTATCAATCGAAAACACCTCGCCAGCCTCATTCGGGTCATACAGATAAATGCCCAGCTCATCCCACAGCCGCTGGCAATAGGCTTCCACTTCGGCTGTATCAATCTCTTTCGGGAGCCGGCTCTCAAGTTCAACTTGCATATCTTTTAGGTTCGCTTCCCTGCCCCGTCCAGATTCAGCCGTTTTCAGTCATTACCCGGCAATTGCACGGGAAAAACAGCGATACAGGGCCAAGAAGTCCATTATAAAGGACGGCCCAATTCCCAAAGCTTTGAAAGGACGCGTCTTCAGCCGTGCCGATAAGCAGCCAACACCGACGGGCTTCAACCCCGCGGAAGCTTTTGTTGAAAGTTCCTATCGGAGAGGCCGGGACAGTTCCCGCCCCCATTTGTCTACCTCGGTCCCACAGGCTCCGCAAGTAGAGCCTCCCCATAACGCTTGTCGAGTATTCTTCGGCGTACGAATCTTGGGAAGTTGCAAGTTGCACCTGGGACAACGTACCGGATCGATATTAATTCCCCAGCGATTTCTTAGAAGAGTGCCAATGACAACCAGGATCACGCCCACGCCAAGTAGTCCCATGATCGCCAGAAATATCATCAGCATGATTTTTCCTCAGCTATCGAATCCGCTTTTCGTCGCGAATCACGGCTTCTCAGACACCGGCTTCGCATCCGACATAGCCGACACAACAACACTCTCAATCGGCCTCTTAGCCGCCACCAGCTTCAACCCCAGCGAAGCCAACGCCGCATTCGCACTAGCCAAATCCTTCGGAGCCACCTTCAACATCCCCATCACCACACCATCCAGCCCCGTCTCATTCACCACCGGAACCTCCAGCGCACTTTCCAGCCCATCCGCCACCTGGTTTGGCGTAGCGTTAATGCACTGCAGCACCTGAGTCTTACGACTGTAGAACGCAACTCCGCCCTGCGCGCCATGCGTCACATGCCCCGCAGCCTCCGCGCTTGCCGTCAGCACATACGCATCCTTCACCGCCGTGTGGTGCTCAATGTGCAAACGCGCCCCCGAAGCAATCGCCAACTCAATCGCAGCGGCAAGCTTGTCCGGCGAAACATTCGGCGCCTGCACATGCAGGTTATAAATCGCCTTAGGAACGTCGCCGCCAACCGTAATCCGCGTCGCCGGAATACCCGCGCCAAAACTCAACAATGTATCCGGCGAAGCATTCGTAATATCCATCAGGCCCGGCCCGCGCATCATCACATGCGTTTTCGATTCCTTGCCCTCTTGCGCCGGCTCACCCGCCGTCAGGCTGATCTGGAACAACGCATCCGTTGACCCGCCCGGCACCTTGGCCTGCTCGTCAAAAGCCTGCGCCGTAGCCTGGCTCGCCTGCGCCTTCACCGCCGCGCTCGCCTCAACCGCCTTCAGTGGATCGCCATTCGCCAGCGCCAGCAAACTTGCACTGCTAAGCTGCTCGGGACCCAGCGTCGTGCTCGCCACGCGCCCATCCGGCCCAATCACCACCGTAGCCGGACGTGCACTCACACCATATCTGTCAAACACCTTCCCCGACGCATCCAGGCCAATCCACCCACTGATCGGCTTCTTCTTCAAAAACGCCTGCACCACCGCCGGATCTTCGTCATCCACCGAAATAACCTGCACCTTCGCAGGATCGACCGAAGCATTCAGCGCATTCAGCACCGGAATCTCCCCAATGCAGGGCGCGCACCACGTAGCCCAGAATTCCAGCACCACCACCTTGCCGCGCAGCGCAGCCCAATCCGCCTTTGTTCCAGCAGCCGCCTGCATCACTTGCGTCAATGAAAGCTCAGGAGCAGCCGAGCCCACCGCAGGCAGATTGGTATTCACCGCTGGCATCTGCGAAAAAGCCACACCCGCACACGCAACCGTCAGCGCAATCCAGGAGAGACACCTGTACACACGTTTCCTATGCAATGCTTTGCTCCTTCATCTGGGCTAATGAATGTATTTCATAGACGAAATCAGGAGTAAATGTTTTTCCTCTTCATGCGCGCCTTACTGGCAAATTGCCATCTCATGCGCTCCGCATCCACACAAAGCTCGCGAGACAGCTACGGCTTCACAAACACCGGCTTCACATCCGGCGCACCCGGAATCCGGAAATTCACAACCGTATACGTCACCGGCGCACCCGAATCATTCCTCGCCGCATGCGGCACATTCGAAGCCAGGTACACCACCGATCCCGCTCCAACTTTCTTCCACTCGCCATTGATCAGCACCGTAGCCTGACCCTCTTTGATAATCAGCATCTCCTCATTCGGATGCTTATGCGGCTGATGCGACCACGCGCCAGGATTCAGCGTCGTCACATGCACATCCAGATCCGCCAGCGTCGCCGTCGGCCCTTTGAAGAACGTCCGCAGCGTGCCCACATTCGTCGTCTTCGCCGGAACGCTGCTCCAGTCAATCGCCCACGACTTCCCTACTGCCTCAGCCTGCTGCGCCAGCGCAAGACCACCTGCTGTCAGGGCCGCCGTCAAAGCCGCCGCAACCAACGCCACCAGACCATCTCTACGTGTAAACATCAAGCCTCCAAAAATGCTTCTGGATCAACGCAACCAATCTACGCTACGGTAGTAAGAGCCGTCACCACTCCCCCTCCGCGCTGAAGGCGCTATCGCCTGGACGGCCAGTCCTTTATCCTGACTTCACCGATGAACAACCGTGCCGTCCTCGCATTCCTCGCCGCCATCGCAGTCACCTCCGCAACCGCCCAGCAGCCTCTCGACTACAAAGGCGAACAGCCCACCCGCGCGCAGCACGGCATGGTCGTCAGCGTGCATCATCTCGCCTCTGACGCAGGCGTCCAAATTCTGCAGGACGGCGGCAACGCCGTCGATGCCGCCGTTGCCACAGGCTTCGCGCTCGCCGTCACCCATCCCGCCGCAGGTAACCTCGGCGGCGGCGGCTTCCTGCTCCTTCGCAGGCGCAACGGCAAAGCCACCTTCATCGACTACCGCGAAAAGGCCCCGCTCGCCGCCACCGAAACCATGTACCAGGACGCACAAGGGAACATCATTCCCGGTGCCAGCGTCACAGGCTACAAGGCCATCGCCACACCCGGCTCCGTCGCCGGCCTGGTCTATGCGGAAAAGAAATACGGCAAGCTCGGCCTCAAAAAAGTCATGGCTCCCGCCATCAAGCTCGCCTCAGAAGGCTTCCTGCTCACCTCAGAAGAAGCGCACGAGCTAGCCACGCCCGGTCTCGCCGACTTCGCCGACTCCAAACGTATCTTCCAGCGCGACGGAAACCTCTACAAAGACGGCGACGTATTCCAGCAGCCCGATCTCGCCCGCACACTCCAGCGCATCGCCGACAACCCCAAAGACTTCTACCACGGCAAAATCGCCCACCAGTTAGTCGATGAAGTAAAGAAAGGCGGCGGCCTGCTCACGCTTCAGGATCTCGCCCAATATAAAGTCGCCGAGCGCAAACCCATCGTCGGCAAATTCCACAACTACACGGTCATCTCCTCGCCACCACCATCCTCCGGCGGCATCGTGCTCGTCACCACGCTCAACATCCTCTCCGGCTATGACCTCGCCAAGCTCGGCGACCGCTCACCCGCCTCCATCCACCTCATCACCGAAGCCTATCGCCGCGCCTTCATGGACCGCACCGAACCTAGTGCCAAGCTAGTCCGCCCCGCGGAATTCCTACCGCCCGCACCCACCAACGCCGGCTCACGCCATGAGTCCAACAACACCACGCACTACTCCGTCGTCGATAAAGACGGCAACGCCGTCTCCGTCACCACCACGCTCAATAACGGCTTCGGCTCCGACGTCACCGCAGGCTCACTCGGCTTCCTGCTCAACGATGAAATGGACGACTTCGCCTCAAAGAGGAACACGCCGAATATGTTCGGCCTCATCCAGGGCCCGGCCAACGCCATCGCCCCCGGCAAGCGCCCGCTCTCCGCCATGACGCCGACGATAGTGCTAGAAGACAACAAGCTCCGCTACGTCCTCGGCTCACCCGGCGGCCCGCGCATCATCACCACCGTAGCCAACATCCTGCTCTCCGCCACAGAAGGCGGCCTCAACATTCAGGAAGCCGTAGACGCCCCGCGCTTCCACCACCAGTACCTTCCCGACAAGCTCTACATGGAACCCGGCTTCGCACCCGAAACCGTCGATGCACTCAAAGCAATGGGCTACGACGTCTCAGTCAGCAA
>NZ_JBEKYX010000052.1:0-31051 GCF_049510455.1 Occallatibacter sp.
CGGATTGGGGTGGGTGAAATGCACAGGTGGGGTGGCGAGGTGGGAACGTGGTCGGGGATTGAATGGTGGGCGTCTCGCAAAGGGTAGAATCTGAGATCACGCCACATGTGACAGTCCGCCCGGCGTTGTGATCACTGATGTAAATGATCCCAAAATGCGATGAGTGGCGAGGCGACAAAGAAATCGCCGAGAATAACGACGCCAGAGAGAATAGCCGCCCTCCACTGTTGAAGTGTTCCACTCTTCGCGCGAACGGCAATCTGAAATAAGACGGTCTGGAAAACCCATCCAATGCCCAAGGCAATGAGAAAGCCGATGACTTGGTGATAAGCCAACAACCAGCCCACAAAAAGGCCCACGATGCTGGTAAAGATGTGGCCGATGAAAGAGCACCAAAAAGCAGTGCTCAACGAGAACTGAACGCGACCAATCAATTTACTCAGCAAAAGCAGCAAAACCATGCCAACGACGATAGCGACAGCAGTGTCACGAATTAACATAGGCAATTTTAGACTACCGACGAAACTGCACAAATGGCGCCCTCTAAGGAGGGTGAGACGGCCGTCTCACAAAGGGTCCTTTGCGCCCATCGCGCCCGGGCAGTCCGATTGAAACCGGAAAGCTATAGGACCCAATCGCGTTTCGGGTCTTTCACGTATAAACGTTTTACAGTGCCGCAAGAGGTGCACAGGTCAGCAAAAAGGGTCTCTCTTTTCTCCCTTTCGGTTCCTTTGAAAAAGCCTTCCTCTTTCGCTTTGCAGAGGAGGCCGGGACGTACGTCTCCACCACCACCGGAGGCAGAAACAGTGAGACCGCTGATGAGTTGTGAGCTGCCGCAGTGTTCACATGTGTTGTTGGGCATGGACAACTATAGCCCATTAGGGTAATTCATGATCTCCCGTACAGTCCCCAAAAGGGTGAGTTTCGGAACTTTTGTAAGAAGTCAGATAACTGTGTGGTGCAAATCCGTGCTGGCTTGGCGGTGGATTCGGCATTATTCTGCTGACAAGCTACTGGAGGTTTGAACTGCATGGGGAAAGCGTCTGGGATTGCTGCTGCGAGTGTCTGCGCTGTTGCACTATTTGCTGCTGCGTCCCTGCACCGGGCAACGATTTCGACTTGGAGTCCGCAGGCGGCGGCGAGGTTTCTGGATGGGCGCGAGACTTGGTGGCAGGGGTGGGATCATGCGAATCGCGATCATGGGACGAAGTGCGTGAGCTGCCATACTCAGGCGCCGATGGCGATGGCGCGGCCTATGCTGCGCGGGGCGATGGGTGAGGCCGGAATGACAGTGGGTGAGACGGCGATGCTGGCCGATGTGACGAAGCGCGTGCAGGCGTGGGACCAGATGCTTCCCTTTTATGATGACGCGACGTATGGCAAGGGCAAGGAGATTGAGTCGCGGAATGCGGAGAGTGTGCTGAACGCGATCATTCTGACGAACTACGACATGCCGACGCGGCATATGAGCGAGCTGACGCGGACGGCTTATGACCATGCGTGGGCTCTGCAGGCCAAAAGCGGGCCGGATGCGGGGGCGTGGGTGTGGCAGAACTTTGATTACACGCCGTGGGAGTCGAAGGAGAGCGAGTATCACTGGGCGGCGGTGCTGGCGGTGACGATTGGCAAGGCTCCGGATGGTTAGAACAAGGTGGCGGCGTTGTGGGCTTATGAGTGGTTTCCTGAGGTGATGACGAAGGCGCAATGCCAGAAGCTGATTGCGGAGCTGACGGCGAAGCAGCGCAAGGACGGCGGATGGAGCATGGCGGACCTGGGGACGTGGGTGCGGCGGGATGGGACGCCGATTGAGACTCGGCCGGATGGGTATGCCACGGGGCTGACGGTGCTGGCGCTGGAGGAGACGCACTGCAACTGCAGTTGCGGGGTGATTAAGGCGCGGGGGTTGGATTGGCTGGTTTCGAATCAAAATCCTGAGACTGGAGCGTGGCCTGCCTGGTCGTTGAATAAGAATCGTGATGCTGAGAATCCGGTGAGCTTGTTTATGAGTGATGCGGCAACGGGGTATGCGGTGGCGGCGCTTGAGGGGGCGAAGCGCTAGCTTACAGCTATCAGCTATTAGCTTGATGGTGGGAGAGCGAACGGGAGTGCCGTCCCACCCTAGGCGCCAAAACAAAGGCGCGCCGAGGGTGGGGCACCCGGCTGTTGTGGTGGGAGTCGCGAAAGGCAAAGGCAAGAACAACCGCAGGTCCTTCGACTTCGACAGGATGACAAAGCATATTTATCGCTTATAGTGACAATCGTATTTATCGCTCAGGATGGCAATTGTATTTGCTTCACAGATGCTAGTCGGGCAGTGTGCCGGCGGGGATTTCTATGGCTACTAAGGTGCCGCGGCCGGGGTTGCTGACTACGGTGAAGCGCGCCTGCGGGCCGTAGAGGACTTCGAGGCGCTCCTGCACATTTTTCATGCCGATGCCTGCGCCCTTGCGACTTACGGATGTGGATGCGCCGGCGATGATGCCGACGCCGTCGTCGGCGACTTCAATCAGGATGCGATCTCCTATGAGGCGGCTGCGGATGGTGATGATGCCCCCGTGGATGCGCGGCTCGAGGCCATGCTTGATGGAGTTTTCTACGAGAGGCTGGAGAAGGATGCTGGGCACGGGGACGTGGAGCGTGCGCGGGTCGATCTCTTTTTCGACGCGGAGTTTTTCCGCGCCGAAGCGGACGACTTCGATGTCGAGATAATCGTCGGTGAATTTGAGCTCATCTGAGAGCGGGACGAAGCTGTCGTGGTCTTTGAGCAGCGCGCGGAGGATGTTGGCGAGCTTGACGGTCATCTCGCGGGCCAGCTCGGGCTTGATGCGGACGAGCGAGGCGATGGAGTTGAGTGTGTTGAAGAGGAAGTGCGGGTTGATCTGGCGTTGAAGGGCGTCGAGGCGGGCTTCAAGAAGGAGACGCTTTTGCTCTTCCAGCTTGAGCTCGATGCGGAGGGCGTTCCAGACCTTGAGCGCGATTCCTACGACCATGGGCGCGCAGAGCCAGACGAGAATCTGAAAACCCCAGATGCCGGTGTTGAGCGCGAAGAGACGCTTTGGGTATATGCGCGCGATCCACTCATGCGCGATCTCACAGAGCACGATGAGGAAGAGCATGAGGATCTGGCGATCGATGCGTGGCTGGCGGATATTGCGGCGAACCCAGCGGTAGAGGCTGAGATCGATGAAGGGGGTGAAGTCCCAGACTTCTTCTTTTTCGACGGAGAGGCCGAGGAGGCCGGCGGCGAGGCCGAGGACGGCGTTGAAGGGCAGGGTGAGGAATTCATGGTGGTAGACGGCGGGCGCGGAGAGGACGATGCCGCCGAGCATGGCCTCGACGGGGCCGAGGAGCAGGCCAAGGAGGATGACGGTTTCAAAGGAGATGTCGGCGGCGAGGAAGTTAGGGACGGTGGCGCGGATCCAGACGCCGAGGGTAAGGGGGATGAGGAAAAAGGCCATCAGCCCGATGGTTTGGCTGCGGCGGCGGCGATCTGCGAAGAGAAGCCGCTGGAAGGTACGCGAGCGGGCGAGAGCCGAGGCTACGGCCGCGGCGACGCCGAGCTTGACGAGCAGCGTGATGAGCAGGAGGGTGTTCGTCACTGGTCCTAATGTATCGCTTGTATCTGGATCGCTTGTATCTGGGAGGCGGGTGGGGACATCCAATATGCGGAACTACAATGAAAATTATGGCGTTTACGAGTGTGAAGAAGGTTGCCGAGGCGGATTTCCCTACGCGGTGGGGACATTTTCGGATTTTGGGATTTGAGGGCGTGAAGGAAAACGCCAAATGTGGCGAGAATGATTTGCCTGAGGTAGAAGGGCTGGTTGCGCTGGTGATGGGCGATATTCATTCCGCACCGCCGCTGGTGAGGATTCATTCGCAGTGCCTGACGGGGGATGTTTTTCACTCGCTGCGCTGCGATTGCCGGCTACAACTGGAGCTGGCGCTGAGCAAGATTGTGGATGCGGGCACGGGGATTCTGCTGTATGAGCAGCAGGAGGGTCGTGGAATTGGGCTGATGGCCAAGCTGAAGGCGTACGAGCTGCAGGACCAGGGTCTGGATACGGTTGAGGCCAATGAGCAACTGGGGTTTGAGGCTGATTGCCGGGCGTATGAGCTTCCGGGCGCGGTGCTGAAGCTGCTGAATGTGGATAAGGTTCGGCTGATTACGAACAATCCTGACAAGGTTGCGGCGCTGGAGTCTGCGGGGATTGCGGTGGTGGAGCGGGTTTCGGCTGAGGTTGCGCCGGAGGAGACGTTCGAGCGCTACCTGAAGACGAAGCGGGAAAAAATGGGGCACATTGTGGATGTGCTGGTGAGCGACGAATAGTTTGCTGGCCGCTTGTGCGAGCTACTTCTTTGGAACAAGCAGTGAAAGCGGCGGTAGGGCGATGCCGATCAGGAATGGAATCGTGAGGGCCCAGCTTAGCCACTTCTTCTCCGGATGGTTGACCCAGTAGCAGAGCAGCGCGGAGAGCAACAGCGCCTGCGGCACAACTTCCAGATAGCTGACGAACTGCCTGGCTGCGGGACTCGTGGTGTAGATGAATCCTTCAAGCGAGCCTCCGGGCGCGGCGAAGGTGCCAAGGATTCCGATTCCGATAAGAATCCAGCTCATGAGCAGCCAGCCATTTCTGCGATGGAAGAGAAGCGAACGCAGCGGACAAAAGACTGAGGCGAAGAGCACGCCGCGCACGACCTGCAATGCGGGTCCGAAGAGCACCCATGCGCTGGTGGCGGGCTTCATGCCTGAGTCGGCCTTGCTGATTGAGTCGGCGTAATGGAGGAAATTGAAGGCGAGCGCGCCCATGATGAAGTACGTGAGGGCGTGGCAGACAGCGGTCTTTGCGGCGAGAGACAGAAAGCCTGGCTGGCGATCTTGCATGAGATTCCCCTTTGGTGGAAGCCAGCGAGGGGGCGAACGGATGCTGGATTATCAGCTGATACGAGGGTTGCGCGCGGATGGTTCCGTGCTTTGGGGCTGATTGTTGCGGATATTTACTGCTACTGCAGGGCTTTGAGTACCTTGGCGGTGGTGACGACCTGGCCGACGTGGCGCTGGGTGTGGTCGGCGACGTGGATGAGCGCTCCGCCTATGCTGGTGGGAAGCTGCTTGCGGCCTACGCCGCGGAAGGTGTTGAAATCGGCGGTGGCGAGGGTGCGAATGCGGTCAGCGGCGTTCGCGAAGGAGACTTCGACTTCGGCGATGAGGGCGGCCAGGGTTTCGGACTCGTCGCTTCCCTGCTCGGATTTCAATTGCGCGAATTGTTCCGGCGTGAGCTGATTGCCTTCGGCGTAGGTGAGGATGCGATCCACCGAGCGGGCGATGTGACGCATGTGGAAGGCTACGGATGGAAGGCCGAGCGGCTTTGTGTGGACCTCGGTGTCGCTGAGGCCTGCGGTCCATTTGGTGATGTCGTCCAAGGCGAGATCGAGTGCGTGCAGGACGGCGCGGCCTACAGCCGGCACTTCAGAGTAACTACCGCTAAGCCAAGGTTCGACGTAGGGCGCAGGTGTTGTGGGCGTGCTTACGAAAACCTCCCTTGAGGCGATAGCTTAGACTGCGTTTTTGACGCGGACTACAGTGATTTTGGCGAAGCCTTCTTCGAATGCGGGTGGTTTTAGCTTGTCGGCCATTTTTTGCATGGCGTCGTCGCTAACGGAGCGGTCGCGCTGGCGGTTGCGTTCGAGGCAGACATCGAAGGGAACGTCGAAGAAGACGGCCTGCACTTCATAGCCGAAGCTTTTGGCCATCTTGATCCACTGACGGCGCTCGTGGATGGAAAGGTTGGTGGCGTCAACGTAGTTCCACGGCATTTTTGCGATGAGGCGGGCGCGCAGCATGGAACGGAGCGTGGAAAAGACGAGGCCCTGGAAGCGCTGCTCTTCTACATCGTCAAAAAGAATGTTACGGAGCAGGTCACTCGACAGAGGCGTGACGCCGCGGCGGTTAAACCACGTGGTCTTTCCGGAGCCAGGCAGGCCGATGGCGAGCACGACATAGCCTTTGGGTGCCTGCGAGGACGAGGTCAGAGGCTCGGGCGAGGCCAGCGGTGTAATTTCGGGCTGCGTTTCGACTTCGAGCCGGCCGGGAGCGGGAGATCCCCAATCCTGTGGCGGGCGAGATTGGCTGGGTTGGCTGTGGCGCTGCGATGGGGCAGGAGCGGCGGAGCGCGGAGCATCCGCGGCTTCATCCGGGTAATGGGGCACGAGCGGTGCCAGTTGATTGGAAGGTACTTCCTGGCCGATCTTGCCGGTGGATTCGGAGAGGTTGGGTGCGCGTCTGGTACGTCTTCTCATGCGGGTTTCAATCCCTATTTCGAGCAGAATCAGAGAGGATGTGTTCCTGCTGCTGAATCTTTATCAAGGGTCGCCGCTCCCTGTTGGTTTCATCCCTTCGAGCTAAATCGCTCGCTGGGGACCGCCGGGGTAGGGTCGACTCGAACGTGGTGACTATTGGAATACAGCATCATGGATTCCGCTGCAATACCTTTGGAGATACCATAACTGCCTTGGGCGCTGCAAATTGCGAGTGGTACGCACGGCCCCACACTCAGGTGGGCTGTGTCTGGGCAAGGATTTAAGTTGCATGAATTTGCGGCTGTGCCGTGCGCCGCGTTTGGGACGAGAATGCCCCGGATGGTAGCATCAAGGGTTTGGTGGAATTGCCTGCTGGATGCACATTCAGCCGATCTGTAATTGGGCTGAAATCGAACTGGGCTCGCCGAACAAAGCTGCTTCATCCATTCCGTTCTTAACGCGCTACCCGAGGAGATATTGCACATGGCAGTGAAGGTTGGCATTAACGGCTTTGGCCGTATTGGCCGCAACGTTTTGCGCGCCGCGCTTGGTAACCCCGAGATTGAATTCGTCGCCGTCAACGATTTGACCAGCCCGGCGACGCTGGCTCACCTGTTGAAATACGACTCCATCCTGGGCAACCTGCCGCACGAAATTACCGCCGGCGAGGACTTTATCACGGTGGACGGTAAGAAGATCAAGGTGTTTTCCGAGAGAGATCCCGCGAAGCTGCCCTGGGCTGAGACCGGTGCGCAGATTGTGGTGGAATCGACCGGCTTCTTTACCGATGCAGTGAAGGCCAAGGCGCACCTGGGCGAAACGGTGAAGAAGGTCATCATTTCCGCACCGGCTTCCAACGAAGACATTACCGTGGTGCTGGGCGTGAACCATGATAAATATGATCCGACGAAGCACAATGTGATTTCGAATGCGAGCTGCACGACGAACTGCCTGGCGCCTGTGGTGAAGGTCATTCTTGAGACCACGGGGCTTGTTTCCGGCATCATGACGACGATTCACAGCTATACGAACGATCAGGTCATTCTGGACACTCCGCACAAGGACCTGCGCCGCGCACGCGCCGCAGCGCTCTCGCAGATTCCGACCTCGACAGGCGCCGCAAAGGCGCTGAAGCTGGTGATTCCTGAGACTTCCGGCAAGCTGGACGGCTTTGCGATCCGCGTTCCAACTCCGAATGTTTCGCTCGTCGATCTCACCTATATTGCCGAGAAGCCGACGGACGCTAAATCGCTGAACGCCGCCTTCAAGGCCGCGAGTGAAGGCGCTCTCAAGGGCATTCTGGGCTATGAAGAGCATGAGCTTGTGAGCTCGGACTTCAAGGGCAATAAGCTGTCCTCGATTGTGGACGCGCCGCTGACCAAGGTTGTGGGCCAGAGCGTGAAGGTGCTGAGCTGGTATGACAATGAGTGGGGTTATTCGAACCGCGTTGTTGATCTGATCGGCTTTTTGACCAGCAAGGGGCTGTAAAGACAGGGATCAGTGGTCAGAGATCAGGGATCCGCAATGCTACATCCCTGGCGTGATCACTGATCCTTTTTTCTGATCTCTGATCTCTAAACCCTGACATCTGATCTCTGAGGTTTCTGCCATGTCCAAGCTCTCGATTCGCGATCTTGATTTGAAGAATAAGCATGTGTTTATCCGCGTGGATTTTAATGTGCCGCTCACTGAGGACGGCTCCGCGATTACGGATGACACGCGCATTGTGGCCACGCTGCCGACGATTGCTTATGCACTGCGGCATCATGCGAAGGTCATTCTGGCTTCGCACCTGGGCCGACCCAAGGGCAAGCCGAACCCGAAGTACTCTCTGCGCCCGGTGGTGGACCGGCTGCGCGAGCTGCTGGATGAGGCGCTTGATTACGGCGTGAATGTGGCGTTTGCGCCGGACTGCGTGGGCGAGATTGCTGGGGAGCTGGCGCGGCAGCTTGAGTCGGGCCAGGTGCTGCTGCTTGAAAATCTTCGCTATCACGCGGAAGAAGAGGCGAATGATCCTGAGTTCTCAAAGCAGCTTGCGGCGCTGGCTGAGGTGTATGTGAATGACGCCTTTGGTTCGGCGCATCGCGCGCATGCTTCGACGGAAGGGATTACGCACTTCCTGAAGCCCGCGGTTGCTGGGTTGCTGATGGAGAAAGAAATCACGTACCTGGGCAAGGCTCTGGAGTCGCCGGAGAAGCCGTTTGTGGCGATCATTGGCGGATCGAAGATCTCAGGCAAGATCGACGTGATTAACAACCTGCTCGACAAGGTGGACACGCTGGTGATTGTGGGCGGCATGGCTTACACCTTTCAGCGCGCGCTGGGTGTTACGACTGGCGACTCGCTTGTGGAAGAGGACAAGATTGGCGTGGCTAAGGAAGCGCTGGAGAAGGCCAAGGTAAAGGGCGTGAAGCTGTTGCTGCCGGTGGATAACATTCTGGCTGACAGCTTTTCTCCGGATGCGAAGACGCAGGAGTGGGATACGAGCAAGAATTTTCCGGCTGGATGGCAGGGATTGGACGTGGGACCGAAGTCGATTGCCGAGATTGAGACTGTTGTGGATACGGCGAAGACGATTGTTTGGAATGGGCCGGCGGGCGTCTTTGAGTTTCCGCAATTTGCGGTGGGAACGAATGCGATTGCCTATGCTGTGGCTGCGAACAGCGATGCGACTTCGATTATTGGCGGCGGCGACTCCGTGAGCGCGATTAACCAGGCGGGTGTGGCGGATAAGATCACGCATATTTCGACTGGCGGCGGTGCGAGCCTGGAGTTTCTGGAAGGCAAGGAGCTGCCGGGGGTGGAAGCGCTGACGGACAAGTAGCTGAAGCACAACGCAGACCCCGCGTTCGGAGATTTGCCGGCGCGGGGTTTTCTTATTCAGGCTCAGCATCTGCTCAGCGATGGCGGTAAGATGCTCCCGAGCGACAAGGCAGGAGAAGGCAAATGGATTACCACACGCGGGTCTTATCGAAAGATGAAGAATTCCCCTCGCTGGAGGAGCTGACACAGCAGCTTGGTGAACACCATCCCACTTACAAGCTGACGGTGGAAGATGGAGTTGAGGAAGAGTGGGAGAGTCTTTTGCTCTCGGGGAGCGATGGCTCTGAGGTAGCGCTGATCGAACGGAATCCGGTCTTTGATGGCTCTGTGGGACAGGATGAGATTGCCGATTTTCTCGAAGATATTGAGGATGCCAAACCCGAAAGCGGTGCTGAGTGGCTCAGGGACTACCTGGCCTCGGTCAAAACGATTTACTCATTCCAACACCTGCAAGCTGCGGATACGGAGGAAGGCGGCAATGCGCTCCATGCACTGCGTGCTGCCATCTGGGAGCGTGGGGACGCGATTATTCAGGCCGATCTTGAGGGCTTTACGAATGAGGAGGGATACCACATTCTGTGGCAGTTTTCCGATTCCGTCTCCGGGCCGTGGAACATGGGTGTTCTTCAGGACGAGACCTGGTATCACTTCAGAATGGATCTGGGCGATCCCGCGCACCGCGCTGCTTTTTTGAGCGGAGAAATGCCGTCGGATTTGTCTGTGATTCGGCCAGCTGGGCCGCGGGATTGAATCCCTTACTGCTTCACTTGATGCAGCAAATCCATCGCCTAAAATCGAATCTGAGGAACTCTGAAAAACATGCCACGGAAAGCACTGATCGCTGCGAATTGGAAGATGTTTAAGATGCCAACTGAGGCCAAGGCGTTTGTCGAGGCCTTTTTGCCGCTTGTTGCCGGTCATGACCGCGATGAGATTGCGCTGTTCCCTTCTCCGGTGCTGTTACCCGGCGTGATCGAAGCTTTGAAGGGATCGAATGTGGCCGTTGGCGCGCAGAATATTCATTTTGCGGAAGAGGGCGCGTACACCGGCGAGACCTCAGCGCTACAGCTCAAGGCTGTTGGCGGTACGCATACGCTGATTGGGCACTCCGAGCGGCGGCAGTATTTTGGCGAGACGGACGAGATTGTAAACAAGAAGCTGCATACGGCGCTGAAGCACGGGATTGTGCCCGTGGTGTGCGTTGGCGAAGTGCTGGAAGAACGCGAGGCGGGCAAAACGGCTGACGTACTGAAGACGCAGTTGGCTGGCGCATTTGCGGGGATCACGACGGAGGCTGCGGCACCTGTTGTGATTGCATACGAGCCGGTGTGGGCTATTGGCACAGGCAAGACAGCAACACCGGAGATGGCGGCGGAGGCTCATGCCATGATTCGCGCAGAGGTGGGCACGCTGCTGGGCGCGGAGATTGCGGCGAATATGCGGATTCTGTATGGCGGGAGTGTGAAGCCGGAGAACGCGACTGCGCTGATTGGACAGGAAGAGATTGACGGCGCGCTGGTGGGAGGCGCAAGTCTGAAGGCGGATTCGTTTGCGGCGATTGTGAAGTATTGATTTGTGTGGAGGTTTGACCGGCGGCAGGAGCAGATTCTCCTGCCGCCGCTCTATTTTCCGAAGAGCCTGCTGAAGAATCCTCGCTTTGTTGACTTGTATGTGTCGTAGACGCCTGCGGGCTCAGGCTGCTCAGCCAGCGTCTCGCCGAAATAGACAGCACGCGGATTTTCCATGCAGAGCCGATCGGCTGTCTGCTGCCCGTATTGCGACTGTAGCGCCTGATGTGCCCTAGACATGGAGGGTGAGCGCCGTTCGGCACTGTGGGCATCGCTGGCGATGATGTGAACCCAGTTCTTCTTTAGAAACTCATGAGACATTGCCTGTGCGCGCTGGCCAAAACGGCCCAGAAGCGAAGCCCCGGTAATCTGCACCAGACAGCCGAGACGAATCCACTCGGCGATGCGATGCGGATCTTTCTGCAGGGTAGGATTGCGCTCCGGATGCGTGATGATGGGCGTGATGCCCGAGGCCGTCATCTCGTAAAAAGTTGCGGCCATATTCGCTGCGATGCCGAAATCCGGAAATTCCACCAGAAGATACTGGTTGCCGTTGATGGTAAAGCGCGAGCGATCCTTGTAGAGGTTATCGATGTTGTCGTAGGAGAGATGAAAGTCACAGCCGAGACCGAGCGTGATGCGTCCGCCCAGGCGCTGGTTGAGCATTTCCATTCTCTCGCGGTTCAGATCGAGATTGAATTTGTATTTGTCGTTGGAGTGAGGAGTGCAGACGATGTGCGTTACGCCTTCCGCAATGGATGCCTCTGCGAGTGCCATGGAGTCTTCAATTGTTTTGGGGCCGTCGTCAATGTCAAACAAAAGATGGTAATGAATATCAAACACGTCAGAACTACTTTCCGGTCAGAATTTACTGCCAGCCGGCGAGGCCGGATACCGATTATGGGCCCTTAAAAGCATCAGATCGTAGCATTGCCCCCAGGAACTTTACAACATGAAAAAGATTGAGCCCTACGGCAAGGTTCGGCAGCTGGCAGGATTATGATAGCTTCCGGTGCTACTTCAGGTCGCTTGATGCTCCAAAACTGGAATTACAACAACATAGGAGGACCATTTTGGTTACCCGGCGTGAATTTCTCGATACCCTTGCAACAGGTGCAGCAGGACTTGCCGTCAGCTCGACGGCCCGGAGCTACAGTCAGATTCTTGGAGCGAACGACCGGTTAAATTTTGCAGTCATAGGACTAAACGGACGAGCCGGCGCACATCTTTCTTCGCTGAAGGCGAATAAAGACGCCGCCCGTATTGCGTATGTCTGCGATGTGGACACGAATACCCTGGCGAAATTTGCCGCGGATGCGACGCGAGAGATGGGCGAGGCACCGAAGACGGAGCGCGATTTCCGCAACATACTTGCGCTTAAGGAAGTGGACGCCATCACAATTGCCGTACCGGACCATTGGCACGCGCCGATGGCGATTCTGGGCCTGAAGGCCGGCAAGAATGTGTATGTGGAAAAGCCTTGCGGCCATAATCCCGCCGAGGGCGTGCTGCTGGTGGCGGCACAGAAGAAATACGGCAAGGTGGCGCAAATGGGCAATCAGCAGCGCTCATCGCCGCACACGATTGAGATTGTGGAGAAGATTCACAACGGCCTGATTGGAAAGACGTACCTTGCGCGTGCCTGGTATGTAAATGTCCGCAAATCGATCGGCGTAGGCAAGGAAGCGCCCGTCCCGGCACAGCTTGATTGGGATCTGTGGCAGGGACCGGCGCCTCGCCAGGCATACCGCGACAACGTGCAGCCGTATAACTGGCACTGGTTCAGGACGTGGGGGACGGGCGAAACTCTGAACAACGGCACGCACGAGGTGGACGTGTGCCGCTGGGCGCTGGACGTAGATCTTCCGGAGAGCATCAGCGCATCGGGAGGGCGGTACCACTTCAAAGACGACTGGCAGTTCTACGACACGCTTGTGACGAGCTTCAACTATCCCGGCAAGATGATTACCTGGGAGGGTGCCTGTTGTAACGGAATGAGGATTTACGGCCGCGACCGTGGGTCCGTAATTATGGGAACCACGGGCAGTGTAATTGTGGACCGCGATGGTTACGAGGTCTATGACCTGAAGGGCAAGAAGACCGGTGAGTTCCATGCAGCGAAGGACCAGACCTCGTCCACGGATACGGTGGGGCGTGACTCCATGACGGATGCGCACTTTGCCAACTTTATTGCTGCAATTCGCAAAGGAGAAAAGCTGCATTCGCCTGTGGCTGAAGGCAATGTTGCGGTGACGATGCTGCAGCTTTCGAATGTGGCGTGGGAGCTGAACCGCGTGCTGGAGCTGGATCCGGTAGACGGCAAGGTGCGCCACGATGCAGAGGCGATGAAGAGCTGGAGCCGCGCCTACGAGCCCGGCTGGGAGCCGCGTATCTGAAACGTAGGCTGCTTCCCTGCTTGCCTGAACCACAACTGAAGTGATTTTTGCGCCCAACGGGAGAATATGAAAAGCACACAAGGATTTAGCCGCCGGAGATTTGTTCAGGCTGGGGCGCTGACGGCAGCCAGCTTTGCAGTTTCCAGCGCGAAGGCTATGACGGCCGAGCCAAGGGCCGCCTCTGGTAAGCCCTCACCCATCAAGCTGGGCCTGACCAGCTACACGTTTCGCAACTTTTCCAGAGCGCAGCTGATTGTGTTTATGAAACAGCTCAACGTTACTGAGCTGAATGCGAAAGATGTGAAGGATCATCTGCCCATCGATCCAACGGGAGAAGCTGCTGCGCTTGCAGATTACGCAGCAAACGGCATCAAGCTGCATGCAGCGGGTGCGATTTATTTCCGGAAGGATGAGGATGCGGATGTACGCGCGCAGTTTGAATATGCGAAGCGTGCGGGCATTGGCGTGATTGTAGCGGGAGACCCAACGTCCGAGACGCTACCGCGCATTGAAAAATTTGTGCGCGAGTATGACATCCGAATTGCGATCCACAATCATGGCCCGGAAGACAAGGTGTGGCCTTCGCCGCTGGATGTGCTGAAAGCCGTGAAGGGCATGGACCCACGCATGGGATGCTGCATTGATATAGGGCACTGTGTGCGTGCGGGAACCGATGTGGTGGAAGCGATTCACGCTGCCGGGCCGCGTCTGTTCAATATGCACACGAAGGATCTGACGAACTTCACCGACAAAGACAGCCAGGTTGCCGTGGGAGATGGCAAGCTGCCCTTCCGCGAAATCTTCGAGGCGCTCATCGCGATCCGGTATCCGGGATTCGTCGACCTGGAGTATGAAGTGCACGCGGACGATCCGATGCCGGGAGTAATCTCCAGCTTTGCCTACATGCGTGGCGTGCTGGCAGGAATGGGGTATTTAAACAAGAGCTAACGGTGCGCCCTTTTCATTACCTCGGCCAGGACTGGACTTCACGGATAATTGGCAGCATGACATCCACTAGATTTTCAGTTTCTGTGGCGGCGACGCTTGCTGTCTGATCCGTAAGAAGCCGCGGCAAGCGGCTGGTGGTTACGTGCAATGGCGCCATTGACTCATTCACGTCGGCACACAAGACTTCTCCGGCGGCCTTGGCCATTGTGTATTCCGTCATGCCGTGCGGGCGTTCTTCCACGGCAATTGAAGAAGGATAGAAGAGTGAGAGTCCAGGTTGCATCGCGCGCAGCGCGCGTATCAACTGCCAGAATCCGTGAACATATATCTCTTCAAATTCTCTGAGACGATTTGCGATAAACATCTCGGATTGCGGGCGGAAGATAGAAGGCGTGGCAAAGTAATATACGTGAGAAGGAATGTGGGCAAGCGATGTTAGTTGCTCCGATGCAGGCTTGCCTGCATCGTAAGGAAGCGTGTCGCACGCCCCACCGGCAGATCGAATTTGATGAGCCACTCTTTCTGCATCATCTTTTCCGTTTTTCCAGGTGACCACAACATGACCGCCGCCAGCAGCGATCAACTTCGCTGTCAGTTCACCCAGTCCGCGAGAGCCGCCGATAATGAGCGCTGTGCTTCCGACGAATTCTCCCGGAGAAACCAAGCCTGCAAGCGATTGCATCGTGGCCTGCTCTACTGGTGGCAGGCGCGCGGTGCAGTATGCAGTGCCGGTAAACCCGCCTCCTGCGATCTCCAACTCGATGGAACGGAAACGCTCGTCTGCCTGAGAAACATGAAAGTCGAGAAAGTTTTGCGCGCTGGATTCTCCGCAGGCCTTGACTGACAGCTCACTGTAAATGGAATGCAGCCCAGGGCAAACCATGCCAGCGAGGCATGTGCTGGCCGCGAGAGACGCAATGCGTTGCGCTCCCAGCCATTCCGTAGCAGAGGGAAAGAATGCCTGTGCGTCTTCAGGCTGCATGCGGAATGGAAGACGGCCAGAGAGGCTGGCCATCTCTTCGAACTTCAGATCGGATGCGGCATTTGGAATTGTGATTAGAGGTGTCAGCGCGTTGGAGATGGATGGACATTCGGCAGCAACGTCGCCGAATGCGATGTTGAATTTTGACCGCGGTATTCCGTCAACGGCTACATGCAGCCGCGCTCCTTTAGGACTGTATTCAGACAGAACAATTTCGACCGGCTCATCCAGGTACACAAACTTATTGAAGTGAGCACGCAGGCTGCGAAGCTGGGGCAGGTCCAGATGTGCATGGGCGAGTGCATCCAGCGCCCAGAGGAGCAGATGGATACCATGAACAACAGGCGCACCGGCCTGAGTACGGCGTGCCTGCAACGCGTCCATGTGCATTGGGTTTGAGTCGCCTGAAATGGATGCAAATCGTATTTGATCGTCGAGAGTGAACACTCGCTGCGCCAGGCTTTTCACATCTATCCTCTTTCGCTGATAGCGATGGATAAAAATTACGACTTGCACATTGGGTTAAATTGGTTTTAAGGCCGCCGTCTGGAAAGTATCTCAGAAAGCCTTATAGACAATACCAGGGGCGGGCTGGCTCATTAACGCCGTGAAGAACAGAGCGGCCAGACCCAGCGCCGATGCGTATACGACCCGAGCATAGCGACTGGTGAGCACAGGTCCATCACTTGTTTTGAGTAACAGCAGAGCCGCGCGCGCAATCTCCCAAAGAGCCAGCAGCACTGTGGCTGACAGCCATATTGCAGCCCAGACGCCAAGCCAGTGCATCGGACTAAGCGCGGCAAAAATGCTATGAACCTGCTGCCAGTCTCCCCAGAAGCAGAGAAGTGTGAATGCAAACCAGGAGAAAGTAAGGCCGCGGCCGAACGCGCGATACATAAGATTTTTTGCCAGGCCCTTATAGCCTTTGCGGCCCATGGCTTGAGTCAAGCCTATCTGCCAGAGCTTATTGATGGAGACTCCAAAGCCGGTTAAGAGGCCGAAGACGACGAACTCCGAAGTACGCCCGTGCCAGATACCCACCAGAAAGAATGTCACAAAGAAACAAAGAACGCCGAGGAACGGCTCAGCGGCCCGGGATGAGATGCGACGCATAAGCGCAAGCAGCAGTGGGTTATAAACATACGACTTAAACCAGGAGGACAGCGTTATATGCCATTGGTTCCAGAAATCCATCACGCAGGCAGCGCTGAATGGACGATTGAAGTTTTCCGGAAGAGTGATTCGCATCAGTCTGGCTATGGCAATGACGACATCAATGTAGCCTGAAAAATTGCAATAAAGAAATAATGGATACAGTGTGAAGAGCCTAACGGCAGCAAACAGTTTCAGATTGAGCGGCATTGCCTCGCTTACCTGCAAGACTGCATCCTGCTGGAACGCGTGCAGAAACATGGCAAGCACGTTGACCTTAAAGAAGCCTCGCACGAGGCGCTCAAGTTGTAGACCAACAATGGCGGCATTGAGCGGAGGGGGTTCATTGGTGAACTGGTCGCGGGCGAAGTCGTCGTAGCGCTGAATGGGGCCGGACACGAAGGTTGTGAAGTTCAGCGTGTAGAGAAGATATGCGCCTAATCCAACATGCCTTTTATCGCTGCCGTCTCCTGATTCGATCAAAAGGTGAAGCACGCGAAAGAAGATATAAGAGAGGCCGAGCGTGAAATATGGAAAGTGGAGAAAGCCTTGCTCGGGCAAGAACGTGTACTTCTTGAGCCACACATACGCAAAGATGATTGCAAGAATGCTCCAGGCCATTAGCCTGGACCATCCGCGCTCCAGTGCCACAAGGCATCCATAGCCCAGCAGCAAAAAGCCAGCCAGCGGTAGAAGAGATACGGGGTCATGTGTTAAGAGGCCGATAAAGACGAGACTGGCAACAAGAAGCACTACTGAACGCCAGACACGTGAGCGGCTAAAATTCGACAGGACCGCTACTGCCAAACCAAAAAGCACGAATTGGAATGAGGCTGTATCCATAACTATGCGACTTACTTTTGCGCCTCCGGCGATTGAGCGCCCGGTGCAGCCTTAAGCGCGGAAATCGTGCCGTCCGTGAGAAGTTCTGACAATTCATTTGCCATTAGCTTATGGCCTTCGCCATTCGGATGCTCATCCGCAAGCTGAAAAACCTGATCGACGTCATAGGTGCCGCTATATCCGGGCAATCCATCCATATACACTGCGCCGTGACTGGTCACAATAGCCTTCAATTCACGATTCAGTGCATACGGGTCGTATCCGGTCATCTGATCGCCTGTAGCAGCCATAATTACCTGCGCGCGTGATGGCAGCTGCACGACAACTAATGGAATGCCGGCAGCTTTTGCCTGTGCACTTATGCTCGCAGCATAACTATCAAATAGTTTCAGGCGTTTCTGCCATAACTCTGTGGGTTCGGTCTTCATATAACCCGACACAGCATCGCCTACTAAATAGGACCTGAGAAATTGGCTCTGACTTTTGTACAGCGTGTGCCGCAGAAGTACTGCGGTTCTCGAATAATTCGTCCATACGGATCGCATTGCATCCAGTAAGGATTCGCCCTTGGGACGGTTCTTCAAAATAAACAGCGCTTTGGATGCTGCGTCGGCTCCTGCCTCTGGTTCCGCTTCCAGCGCTTCTCCGCTGACCTGAACATCATAGGGCGTAACGATCCAAAGCAAGAGATCCGGTTTCGGCTCAAGTGCCTGGTTAAACCAGCGCGCGATCAACTCAGGATGGTTTTCCGTAAGACCTTCATCATAGAGTTCTATCTTGCGCCCTGTAAGTTGAGAAAGTTCTGCGGGCAGCAATGAGGCGAAGGTTTTTTCCTGAGCAACTCCGAGGCCCATCGCAGTCGACGAACCGAGCATGACAATCCTGTACGTTCCAGGTGTTTTCTGAGTGCAGGAGAGATCTGTGCGGAACCCACAGCTATTGAAACGGTATTCAATCACCTGGTCTGCGTCAGAGCCTCTGCAGACAGTATTGGGAATGACCCCGATGCCTATTGCCGGATCTTTATATATCAGGCATTTTCTGCCCTTTGCCGGCGCCCTGTAATAAATGACCCGAGCGACGAGTTCTGTGGCAACTGTCAGACCGCTTATCGTCAGCAGGCCGATCAACGGCAGAATAACCCAATCTCTTGACGAGTGCTTGCGATTTCCCTGGACATTGGAGGCGGCGCCGTCAGAGCCCTGACCTGTAACCGTCATACCAGCGTTGTCTCCTTTACCGTCCCGAAGCCGCTCGATACGACTTTCATCGGGGCGAGCTCAGGAGCAGCTCCTTCAACGATCAATTCCCAGCGTGTCAGCCCGGATTCTTCTTCCGCGACATTGGTGAATCCAAGTTTGGAATAGTGATCCATGACGAGCTTGTTGCGATCCGTAGGCTTATATACCCCGAGAAGCTTTTTGATGCCAGCAGCGCGAGCGTGCTCAAGAATCTCACGAAGCACCATGTGTTCGACCTTGCGCCCAAGCACACGGCAACTCATCAGCCATGTATCGATCTCCCACACTTCCGGCTCACCTGGCCGGCAAATCAAAACGCTGATCATGCCATTGTCGCCAAAAACATCGGTGAGCCGTACCTGAAGCGTAAAGACTTCCGGATCTGCCTCAGCCTGCGCTACTTCAGGATCGGTGTAGCGGCGCGTAGTCAGGTTGTACTGATTCGATTTATTGATGAGCTGCACGATGCGCGCTCTGCCCGTCACGTCAAAGGGCTGAAACTGAATTGTCATATCCAGCGACGCCAGATAGGCATCGACGCCGCCTGCCTGCTTTTGCAGGGTCACGCGCCTGGCATTGTCCTGGTAGAAACCTGCTCGCTTCAAATCTTCTGTCGCAAAGGCGACTGCTTCAAAATAGCCGCCGGCCGCAAGCGTTCTAGCGTAAAAGGCTGCTTCTTCCGGGAGTTCAGGAACAGCTACCTGTGGCAGCAACTGACGCACGAGACCACGCTCGACCGGGTTGTCATCCAGAAACACCATTGAATCCAGACCAAGTGAAAGCTCGTTGGCAATGGCTTGAATGTTTGTTGCCTTATCATTCCAGTTAGCTTGAAAGACAGCAATATGATCGAGCTTGAGAAGCATTTCTGGATGCTTCTCAAACGGTTGACGTGCTATTTCGTCTGTATTCTTCGATGAAACTGCAAGAACGATTCCGCGCTGGCGCAAATCGAGCGCCATGCGTTGGACCGCAAGATGGGCTTCTCCCTGTGCATCGCCCTGCGCTACCTTGATGCCTTCAAGTCCGTCATCGCCGATCACCCCTCCCCAGACCGTGTTGTCCAGGTCGAGAATCAGAACCTTCCGACTCTTGCCGCGAATCGATGCGATGGTGCGGGCGACATAATCCGCATAGAGTGGAATCAACTCGTCAGAAAAGGCGAACTTAGCCATATTCCATAACTGAGGGTTATGCCAATCGGCCAGACCTACTGTTTCTGCAACTCCTGCAATGTCTAACAGCACATCCCCAGAACCCAAGACATAATCCGCAAGCTCTCGATTGATGTTTTCAACCAGATTCCGACGCGTGCCGGGCAGCGCGCGATCAAGACTCCCGAAGAGCGTTTCTACCGGAGGGGCAAAGGATTGGAAGATGCAAAGCGCATTCGAATTTGACTTAATGCCATTGCTCAGCGCCTGCAGATAACCGATGGTTCCCTGCACCGTGGCAGAAGAAGCATCCGGATCTCCGAGAGAGAGCTTCAGTGGCAGCGCACGATAGTCAAGCGCGAAAAGCACTGCATCGGGCTTAGAACTATTTACCTTGGAGTCCGGCGTAAGCGCTTCCTGCGCGACCTGATCATAAGAAGGCTGAATCACATCGAGCGCAATTCCATATCTCAACGCCGACGCCACGAGTGCAGGCACAATCATGTCGGTTGTAGAGTTGCTCAAGATTGCAAGCTTGAACGGCACCAGTGGACTAAGCGATTTAGATCCGGCACGCAGCCGGTCGAGCGCCTTCGCTAATTTAGTCAACTGGTTGATGTCGAGAGCAGGCAATGCAAGCGCCTGAAGCAGATTACCCAAGGGCTCTGTTGCGCCATCTATTTCCTTGAGCTTTCCTGTAAAGCCTTCATCCACGCGTGGAAGCCATTGCAACTCTGAATATAGTGAGTTCATCGGCGCGTCTCCGTAGAAATGATGACTGCCTGAAGGAGATTCCCGGCAGGCTTACACCGACTCTCATATAAGCCGAGTCGAATGTTTTTGAGGACAGCACTTTCAGGAACTTCTCAGTTGCCGCAGGTATCATTCTCTCGCGATACCAATCCAGACGTCTCTAAAAAATAAGAAATAAACTCTCAAACGCGGGCTTTAATCAGCGCAACAAGTTGGCCTACGTTTTCCAACTTGCCAATTTCTGAGGTTGAAAACTTAATCTTGAATGCTTTTTCAATCGTAAGAATCAACCGGATATGCGAGAGACTGTCCCAACCGTCCACGTCTTTGGCAGAAAGCGCGGGATTTACTTGAATATCGTCATCAAAAACGCTGCTGAATATTTCTGTCAGCCGAGCATATATCTGCTGTTCATCCATTCAAGGCTCCCGGTTCGTTTTATGATGGCAATTAGAAGATTCTCTAAACTTTTTGGACAGATTCGCACTTTCCAGTGCGAACGTATCTCATTGTATTAGCTTGGTTTTGATAAGACGCAATCGCATCTTTAACTTGGAGATTAACACATTCAGCCTCACTGCTTCAAGGAACAAAACGCCTCGCCAGTCGCAGCGTTTTGAACTGCTTCCATGCATTCAGACACGTGCGATAGGTTCGGTTCATTTTCCTTTACGCCTGCGGTTGCTGATCCACTTTGTTATGCTGTTACTTAGCCGTCACTGCCCATGAAATCAATGCGAAAACCTTTCTTTCCGCATCTTCCAGAATAGTTATCTTAGTGGAAAACATGGAGACCCAGGATACAGAATGGCCAAACATCTTCATTACAACGCGGCAGATCACATCGTTCCAGACACTGCCGGCGATCCATACCGGCGGGCATCGTTTTCAACTGCGAACAAACTACGCAGACTCATCTGGAACCTTTGCTGGCTTTTTTTTTATCGAACTTCGCCGCGTCCACTCCATCCGTGGCGATCCTTTCTTCTCAGAACATTCGGCGCGAAGATGGGTCCGAATTGCCACTTCTATCCTGGGTCAAAGGTATGGGCTCCCTGGAACCTGACATGCGCGGACCAGGTTACTGCTGGAGATGCTGCTGAAATCTATAACCCTGCACCGATCCATTTGGGATCGCATGCCATAGTATCCCAGGGTGCATATATATGCGGGGCCACCCACGATTTCGACGACCCCGCATTTCCACTGCTGGCTTACTCCATGACCATTGGATCCTATGCCTGGATATGTGCGCGTGCATCCGTTTGCCCAGGTGTTAATGTTGGAGAATATGCTGTTCTCGGGCTTGGTTCAGTAGCAGCTCGCGACCTTGAACCATGGGGAGTCTACGCAGGCGTACCGGCGGTTAAAGTAAAGACCAGAGAATTCAAGAACAAGGACTCGTCGCGATAAGCATGGTTGAATCGTTTATAAACTCCGACATTAACTCAAAAGCCTCTGATACAAACCCTGAAGTTGTTGTCCATATTGGGGCCAGGTGTAGGATCGGGCAATTGTATTAGCGGCCTCTCTGCCGATCGACTCCCGCAAAGCCTGATCTTTCGCGGCATCTGCAATAGTTTCCGCCAGACGTTCCACATCATTGAGCGGCACATAGAGAACTGATTTTCGGTCGACGAGGGGCAAACCGGAACTCTCCGTAGTAATCACGGGCAATCCTGCTGCGGCGGCTTCCATAGCGGAGCGAGAGCAACCTTCAATCAAGGTTGGAAAGACAAATAAGTCGGCTTCGGAAAGAGCTGGAAGAATTGCCTCGGGCGGAACAAAGGGCGTGTGCGTTAGAAATTCTTTGTCCGAATCTTTTATCCAAATATGTCCGTTTGTTATGTTACCGATCAAACGCAAACGAGCATCTAATCCGCCCTGCCGAACCTTACGGATTGCCTCTAATAAAACGCGTACGCCTTTACGCAGATCAAAGTTTCCCGTAAACAATAGGTTAATTGGACCATTGCAATCATAACGCTCTTTAAGATGAAAGTAACGTGGCGCCACGCCAAGATAACCCACATCAATTTTCTCGGAAGGGTATCCTTCATCTACAAAGGTGCGCTTGACAAAATCAGAATTCACGAGCAGGCGATCCGCTTGTTCGCAATCGTCGAGCACGACACGCCATAATCCTTTTTGAAGGGTTCCCTCGTACTTCAGTCCAGCCTGCGCATATTCCTCTCTAAGTACCGCATGCATATAAGCCGGATGCGCAATGGAATGATCCGTAATTATCTTCATACCGTTTTTACGTGCGGTGCGGATAGCACCACCCTGCCCAGCGCCGCTCCGCACGTGGAAGATATCTCCATTGTGCAGATATTTGCGACTTGCCATACCCATAACCTGAAAAGCCCATGCGGAAGTAATATATGGCTTGACCAATCTGGTTTTGCTCAGATAAATAAGGCCTCGTCCTATAAATTCGGCGAATGCCAATGGTCGAACCGTCACACCTGGCGCTTCGACGCGTCTAGCACGCATCCGACTGGCCAACCCGCGTTCACCAATCAAACGCCCCAGGTTATCAACCAGAGCATCCACACCTGGCCCTGGTACCCAACCCGTGACGAAATCTACCTCAGATACAGTCGATGCAACCGCACGCACGGTTTCATGAAAGTGGAGCTTACCTCCGCCTGAAGTAATAGTTACTTTCACTTAACCCTCGCTAGATACTGTGCGACAAATAGTAATGAATTCGAATGGCAGAAGCTCGCAAGCAGGCTGCAATATGGCTCGACTGCCGGTATTTTGTGCTCTGTCGGCAATTTGACCCGCAAGCATCAGAAATCGTGTCAATTGCGCGGGGAAACCCTTCCGAGATTGCGGAGATGCAGAGGGGCCTGTGCGCGTGAAAGTGTCTGTGCAACCACCTGCCGGCCAGGCGAATCCGGATCGAGAATGTCGCAAATAAGCACAATGAAAAAGCTCTCTATGAATCTACGTGTGCCCCCAAATGGAGAAAACAAAATATCCCACAGCATTATCACCAGAAGTGAAATGTAGGCTGGCTTTAATGGGCTTTGCGACATTGCGGCTTTGATAATTGACTTCGCAGCCGACACGAAAATATACATCCAAAAGATGCCCCCTACTATGCCGGCATCGACCCATGCGCTCATAAGATGAGAATGGGCTGGAATCAGACCTTCATATCTCGGCTGCACATCCAGCGGCACTTTGATGCCAAATTGATTCTCAATGTCGCCAAGCATCCTCTGATACTTCGGATCCTTGGCCCAGGATCCGTGTCCGAGGATCGGGCTATCTATCACAGCACGTGAAGATACGATAATCTCAGGTCTTCCGCCTATCAAAATCCCCCAACCTGCCGTGGTCTGCACTTCATTTTTTTGCTGTGCTTCTTCGCCAAGAGCTCCTGTAGCAGCAAGTGTGGTCATGATCTTACCCACCATAGTTCCTGCTATCAAAGTAATTCCTACTATAACAAGGACCCTGGATCGACTCCGAGCCGCAGGAAGAATTCTAACCATGCCAATTCGTTCAGGAATAATAGGCAGGACCAAACAAGCCGCAACAAACATTGTAAGTGTGATAGTACGGAAATTAAACACAGCGTTGAAAACAATGTCGCCAACCATAAGAAATCCAACACTCAGATACTGACCACGCCTGTAGAAATAGCTGCCGGCAAAAGCGACGAAATACAAAATAGCCCAGCAATACGCGAATTTAAGAGCATCTCCTTCTCCTCGAGCGAGGGCGGGCTGCAATTTGGCAGATAGTGCCGTTCCTATCGCCAAGCCCAAGAGAAAGATCATCTGGCGCCGCATATTTCCTTTAAGCAGAATCGTGAGGCCTATTAAATCCAGCAAAAATACGAGGATATTTGCCTGCCCCCTTATCCAATCCTTGAAGGGGGTCGATCTGTAAACGTCGGTAATCATCTGTCCAAGCAGCCAAACCAGGATAAGGGCGATGATTATGCCAATCCTCCGCTTGCGAAGACGCAGGCGATCAGGATTTACTATCAACAGCAACACAAGAGACGGAAGGAGAATTACTTCACTAATATAGATGTCACCTATTACCGAGAACGCATAGCAGGCTCCAAGGCCAATGAGAAGAGCCATAATATCGCCGATTAGAGACTTTGCCCACTCGTGCTGCCGCTTGCGGCGTCGAGCGACTTGAGGGTCTGTTAGAGTTGCAATTGCCATAAGCCTCATTCAGCGAAGATATCCCGCCAGAAAAATCCCCGAGAGCCGTCCTGTAAGCACTACTGACGTTTGTCGAAGAATGCGAGATCCGTATTCGAAGTTAGCGAAGTTATCCTCTCATGCATGATCCAGATGCTGAGTTGTTTGCGGGGAGCTTTGAATGTTTACGACTCGCGTGTCGACTTTTTTTCCCCTTCCGATTCGCGTGGCCCGTAGTAATTGTAGTACTGCCGTCCGTAATACTCGGAGTACTCTGGCGCGCCGAAGTCAACCATATTGAGTGCAACTCCCAGCAGGTTCGCACCGGAGCGCTGCAATAGCTCGACGCTGCGAGAAATCACCTGACGTCGCGCCTCTCCATAGCGAACTATAAGCACCGCGCCATCAGCAAGACGGCCGAGCACCGAGGCGTCAGTTACGGTGAGCACTGGAGGGGTATCAATGAAGATGAAATCGTACTCCAAGCGAAGGTCTGCTATGAGGTTCTCCATCTGCTTTGATCCAAGCAGTTCGGAGGGTAATGGCGGCAGAGGACCGGCAAGCAAGAGGTGCAGATTAGGAAGTTCAGGCCACACCTGGACTGCTTCTTTCCATGTTGTCTTGCCAGAAAGCACCGAAGAAAGCCCCACATTGCGGGAAGAACTGGCATCGATATACTCGCCCTTAACGCGAAGGTGAACCGCAGGCCGGCGCAGATCAGCATCGATCAATAAAACTTTCGCGCCGTTGAGTGCAAAAATAATTGCCTCAAGGATAGTAATTGAAGTTTTTCCTTCTGCAGGGCGCGTGCTGGATATCATCAAAACCTGCGGCGGCGCACCTGCCGTCGAAAGCAGGATAGATGTTCTCATGCCCCGCAATGCTTCGCCGATCTTTGACCAGGACCCGCTTTGTCCGGAGGCTGCATGCTTAATAAAATTAGCCGCACGTATCTCAGCGCCCTCTACCTTGGGAAGCACTGCAAGAAGCGGAAGATTCAACGAGGTTTCGACATCCTCAATGGTGCGAAGGTTTGTGTCCATCGCCTCAATAACTAAGGCAAGAACGCCGCCAAAAAGCAGCCCCAAAGCCAAACCACCGCCCATGTTCAGGAGTTTGTGGGGTTGACTTGGAAAAATTGGAACGTCTGCATCTTCGACAACATGAACCGAGGTGGAATGCAGACCTGCCAGAATTCCTGCCTCCTGCAGACGCTCCTGAATACCGTCGTATAACAACCGATTTGCCTGATATTCTTCGCGCGCGAGTTCAAATTGGATGACTTTAGAGCTTTTCTGATAGGCATTCTGCTCTTCCTGGTTCAAAGTTGCACGCAACTGGCCTTCGTTCGCTTGAGCCGAACTGAAGGCGGTTTGCGCCTTTGCAACTTGAAGAGCTTCTTCTCTGCTGACTTCCGCCTGAAGAGTGTCGATCTGCCCCTTAAGTGCCTGTACACCCTGGTATGCAGACCCATAGGTTTGAGTCATGGCTGCATACTGACTCTTAAGCTGAGCCAGATTCTCCCTGGAAGACTGCAGAACTAAATCCTGTGTAGAAAAAGCATCCACTACTCCCGGTGTAGAAGCGAGAAGCGCCCTGTATGCAGACTCTTTGAGCATTCGATCAGCCTGCGCATCTACCAGAACTTTATTCAATTCCGTCAAATGCTCGACATCAACACTTTGTTCCTGCTGACCTATCCCGATAATACCTACTTCTTTTTCGAGCGAGACCATGCGCTCCTGGCTCGACTGAAGGTTCGATTTCAGGTTATCAAGCTGACCATTCAACCACGTTGATATTTTTTGCGTAGATTCATAGCTCTTTTTAAACGAATATTCGATGTATTTATCAACCAGGGTATTTGCAATCAAAGCCGACAGTTCAGGACGCCGGGTCGTTGCATATATCTCAACGATATTTGTCTGAGCCAGGCGGGATATTTTCAAAGAACCTAAAAAAGTGTCGATCAGAGCCGCGCGATCAGTCGGTCTCGATAGATCCCAGGGGCGTTCTTTCCAATTAGCAAAGTTACGATCTTTGTCCAAATGCAGGGACTGAATCGTATCCAGCGCGAGTGTCCTGCTGCGCATTTTTTCAATCTCTGTATCGATTTTCTGGGCGTCCATGTCACCGCCAGCAGCGCCAGCGATCTGCTCAAGGCGAAATTCGCTCGAAATATCGCCTGTAACCTCTATCCTGCCCCTTGCGGTATACATGCGTGTTATCACGATGTTTGCTGCAATGGCAATGACCAAACCGATAGCCCCTGCAACCAAGACAATCCATCCACGCTTTTTAACCAGCTGTATCAGGCGATCCACGGAAACTTCTTCAGAAGCTCCGCTGCCGTGCCTGAACTGTTGAAAAGGTGGCTCAACTTCGGTGATGCTGGATTTCTCGTTGATCAATGTAGATGCCTCATGTTGTCGTGATGAAGTTAGAACTTACGCAAAGAAATTTAGCTGAAAATTCCAGATTATACTGGGGATTTTACATGAAGAGCTTGCCTGGTTTTGTTAGCAAGGACGCCTGAAGCGGCAACTTTCGCTCCACCGGCCCATTGCCCGGCTACATCCAACAGAGTCTGCGCCCAATGGCGGGGGGAAAATTGGAGAGAAAGAGAATGACTTGCACGAGACATCTCGTCAAGGCGCTCATCCGTCATAGCGCTGACCCGTTGCAGAAGAGCCGCTAAACCGGTTGCATCTTTTCCGCCAAAGATATAGCCGTTGTAGTTATCCTGGACCAGATGAACAGCTGCTCCAACATTCTCCGAGGCTAATATCAACAGACCAGCAGACGCAGCCTCATGCACTACAACTGCCCACGGCTCAAAATCACTCGGCAGGACAAGGCATCCTGCCTGTCCAAACCGATAGCGCAATTGTTCGGGCTGCAAAAAGCCCTCAATCTGAATTCCAGGCTCATTCTCCAGAAGGGTATGTAAGGGACCGGTACCGCAGCAAATCAGAGGCCAGGGATTGGAAGAATGCGCACGATATATCTCATACGCTTTGACGAGCGTATCAATTCCCTTGTCTTGAACAAATCTGCCTACAAATAAAAATGCGCGGGAGACCGGCGATCCCGCTAAAAGCCTGCCAGAGTGGATAGCTTCGAGGCGGCGCTGATCGCAGCAATAAAGTCCGCGAAGAATTTCTCGCTGTTCAAACCCAAGTTTCCGAGCAAAAACCGCCTGTCGTTCTCCCGGCAGCCACACTGCATCCGCAAGCGGCCGTATATAGAATGGTGCGATTTGCGTGGCCAAACGCTGCTTCGCCGTTCCTAACCAGCAGTTGTCCATCGTCATGATCCGCAGACACTTTCCAGCGAACACTTTCGCCATACGACGATACGCAGGAACAGCCCATCCAGCGAAGATCAAAACGTCAGGATTAAATTCCTGGAGTTTTGGTTCGATTGCGTTCAGTTCGCTGTTCGCGCGCCACATGAGGCGATTCTTCATCCATGCAAACTGACTCTCATCGAACGGTGCATCGAGCGCCGGAGTTTGGTGCGAAACAAAGAGTTGTACTCCCTCGCGACTGGCGAGTTCCTGAAGGCATGCGTTGAGATATCCGGAAAGTTTTGTCCAGAGAATGCCGACCCTCACGCGCTCACCTGCCTTCCTATTTCCGTTATCGAACAATACCGACACGCCGAAGTGCTGCCTCACCTCGATAGAGCAACTGTCGAAGCTTATCCACAGTACGCCAATCCCGTCCCTGAATATCCCGAAAGACACGTTGTTTGTCCTGGAAATATAGCCCCTGAAGTTTCTGGGATCCAGTAATCGATTGGCTATGAATACGGAATCTGCTCAGATCGGCGTTAATATACCCGACCTTGGCGCCGCGATGCGCCATGGTGACGAATAACTCGCCGTCCCAGCAGGTTCGGGTTATCGGATTGAATCCGGGAGAATTCAAATATGCCCTCCGACGAAAGAAAGTGGACTGTTGAAGAAATTGCGTCCCGCCATAGAGATAACGATCTACGGTAAATGCCCGCGATATCACATGACGAACCGGCTTGTTCTCGACGTCCACGATGTAACCATTTCCCATGACAATGTCATAGTCGGGATGTAACTGAAAGAAGTCAGCAATGCGCTGCAAGGAACCTGGCTCAAGAAGGTCATCTGAGTTAAGAAATCCGCAGATATCTCCAGTGGCCAGCGCAAAGCCTTTCCTTAAACCATCCGAAGCGCCTTTGTCAGGCTCAAAAACCATGTGTGTAATACCAGATGCATAACTCTGAATCAGCTCGCGGCTTCCGTCAGTGGATCCTGGATCAATCACAATGTATTCCAGATCCGGATAGCCTTGCAGTAACACCGATTCAAGAGCCTCTCGCAGAAAGGCGCACTGATTAAATGACAGTGTTACGATACTGATCTTCATATGGTCTCCACTTTATGGCGCCTCAATTGAAGAAGTACGATACCTATGCCAACTGGACAGACTAAGCCGGGTTTAGCGTCCTGAATTTGAACTGCCCGAAATGGGATGTCCAGGACATTCGACCCGGCTTCGCATCAACGTGCATATAAATCCAGCGTTGCTACACCGAACTCCGTAAAGTAATTCAGCAGGTTTATGAGGGTGTATTTCACGCCACTCACTGGAACATAAATCATGTCATCTTCCCTGACGGCCGGGTCTGCAGCTTTCGCATTCTGTATCTTAGCCAAGTCAAGCTGCTGCACAACTCTTGATCCATCCGGAAGCGTGCGAATAAGCAGGGTATGGCCCCGTTTTGACGTAATCAACGAATTTGAAGCTAACGCAATGAGCTGCGATACTGTAGCAACCCGCGACGCACATAAAGGATAAGCGCCAGGTCTTGTTACATTGCCGCCCACATAGACAACCCCGCAAGGCTTGACGACAACTCTAGATCCTCCCCGCATCACGCGATCGAATACGTCGGTGTTGTGCAAAGTGGGATCCCACGGAATCAAGGTTTTCTGATCTGGTGCGGAATCGCTTGATATTTCGATAATTCTGCCCGCAGTGGTTGTTACGCCGCCAGCCATAGCCAGGATATCTGACAGCATATGCTTTCCCATTGGCGTATAGATCCCAGGAGTTCTAACTTCTCCCAGCACAGTGATGCCGGTTGACGCGCCATCCACGGTGACCAGAACATTTGGATGAATCACAAGGTTGCTGTCCATCAGCATTTTCTCGATGAGAGCTGACGCGCTTGCACTATTCAATCCCGCGAAATGCACAATGCCGAGATAGGGCACAGGAACATCGCCGCCCATGGAGACTCGCGCAACTGTAGAGAAGTCGGGCGCGTTGGATACTGTAATGGCTACTGTTTCACCGGAAAATATCGGCTCGTCCGTCACGCCCATCATGCTCGCAGACGACGAGGCACCTCCGGAGCGCGCCTGCGCAAGAGAAGACATCCCGCCAGGTGATTGCGCAAAAGAAGGCCTCGGGCAAACAATTACAGCCACTATGAACAAAACCCGAAAGGCTGCAGCGCTGCCTGCAAGGCGATTTTGGAAGAAATGAAATGAATTTCTTAGAATCACAGGTTAACGGACCTCCTTCGCGCACTCGTCAGACAGCCGACTTGCAAAAACCCGCATTGAATCACCATTTACAATTGAGATAGAAGCCCTGGGCACAAAAGTGCCTGCTGAAATCAGCACGCATGCCCTGTGAGTCAATTTGGTTTTCACGTGACGCAGACGCGTCCATATCTGTATCTTACGACTCGTAATCGGTTGCCCGTCTATTTCAATGCTCAAGAAAGCCCTCATGAATGCCCAAGCTGTCTTTAATTCAAAGCAATGAGGCCGCCTGGTTCCCAGAAACTATGCACAGTGCGCCTCAAACGATGCAGCACAAACGTCTGTTTCTCTTGTAAGTCTTAGATTTTCCGATTGCAGATCCCGCATAGGCCAGTTGGCTAAAGCAGAACTATGATTCGTTCAATTGCCTGACAATTTCGATAATGGCTTGACCAGCTCTGCTCAGTTACGCTGATTGAAATAAGCGGTCGATATCACTTAAGAGTATCCAAGTTGATTTTACCATCCGGTATTGATACTTGCAAAGTTCAAGCACTGAAATAGTTCCCTATTTTCAATATCTTAAAACTCATCCAGCTTGATTTGGCAGTTTGTCTTTGTAACGGATGAGGAGGGGTACGAGGCGTCTGGCGTCCCAGTAACGCGCGCCGTATCTTGAGGGGCTGGAGAGGCTTCTCCAGAGCCAACCGAGGCCGAGGTGGTCGGCCCATGCGGGTATGCGGACCTGATCTCCGGAGAGGAAGGAGATGGCGGCGCCGATGCCGTGGATGGCGGGCTGATAGCTGAGGTTCTGCTTGAGGTAAAGGCCGAGCGGCTCCTGGGTTCCTCCGCCGATGCCGAGGAGGATGTGCTGCGGACGGCGCTGGTCGAGCCGGCGCAGCAGCTCTGGATCGTCGATGATCCTCTCGTACATCGGTGCGAGGTAGATGTCGTCTTCCGTGACGGCGGTGCCGTTGGCCTGCAGCCAGGTGAGGTTGCGCTGAGCCGCGGCCGGTGTGGGCATGATCCAGAAGCTGCTTCCGGCTTGATGAAACTCCGGCTGTTCGAGCAGCACGCGCAGATACTTGAGGCCGGAGAGCTTGGGGATGCGGTCGCGCTGGATCAGGTTCCAGAGCAGCACCATGAGGGTGCTGTCGGCGATGGCGAAGTCGGCGCCCAGCAG
>NZ_JBEKYX010000053.1:0-29537 GCF_049510455.1 Occallatibacter sp.
CAGAACCCGAAAAGCCCCATAAACACGCACCAAAACACCAATTCAAACCGGTTTGAAGGCAAAAAGTCCACAACTCCCCAAGGAATTCAAGGACTTGTGGCGTTTTTCAATGAGTTCCTAGAGTGTGCGTGTTGCCTTGGCCGAGTTGGAGAAATACACGCAGGCCCGCATCGGCAACGTCCATGCGCCGGAGACGACAGGAAAATTCGTTGCGGCTACCTTCGAGCACGATACCGCGCGGCCTGTAGACGGCTAGAGAACTCTTCGGCGGTGGACTGGCCCGGAAGCAAAGCGATCTTGCCGCCGTAGGAGACGCCAAGGGCCGGGGCGATCTTTTCGTTGAATTCCAGCTTGATGTTCTGCTGTGCGAGGAAGGCAATCATCCGGTCGCGGTGCTCGCCCACTTCGCCGGAGATGTTGTGCTCAAACTCCGGCAGGTCCGCGCCTTCGGTCTGTCGAAGACATAGGCCGAGCGAAATCCGCACCCTCGCCGCTATCGTCGCAGCGGTTCCAGTGCGCTTGATGAAGCGCGACCTGCTTTTCGTGGTTGAGCGTCTGGCGGCATCGCTTGACGAACGCCGTTTGGAGATCGTCGCCCGTCAACGCGGCATCAAGAAGGCAAAGGACAATGACTCTATCGCGAAGCTGTTTACTGCCTACTTGCGCCGTGCCGAGGAAGGAGCGTTGAGCGGCTTGCTGGTAGAAATCACCATCCTTCACGCGGCCACCCGGCAGACCGCCGCGCAGGTACTCCGCGATTCCGCCACCGTGTACAAGGTGGATGTGGCCGCCATCAGCCTCAAAGTCAAGCATGAATTCGATGCGAAGGAGAAGGCCAAGCTGGCTCCGAAGCCGGCAGCGAAAGCCAAATCGCCAAAGGCCAGAAAAGCGGCTTGAGGTCAAAAATCGATTCGGGGGTCTGCTTCGGCAGGCCCCATTTTTTCGTGCGCCCGTCTTCCCGCCCTGAAGGTCGCTCCTGAAGGCAGGAGCGCCATGATTTGCCCACCCGCCGGGCTTGAGCGCATTGCAACAGCAACTACTCCTGACGAATCCACTCCAGATCAAGGCGGCTCTTCACAGGCAACGGGCATGGTTTTCACCTGGTGAATCCTTAAACGTCTCCATATGAATAGTGCATTCTCAGAGCATTTTTCGCGACAGGGTAGAAGATATTTGTGAAAATTCTCTGCTTAGCCGACAAAGTGACCGAGCACCATGATTTACCCATTCGACGGGCTTGGACGCTTTGCACAGTTGAGTAAGGGCGACGGGGTTGTAAACTTTTCCTTCATGGATATACCACGGGAACAAAGCGCTGACGCGCTTCAGTCCGCGCTCCGTACTGCCCGCGAGAACGAGAATAGATGGGTCGGAGTGTCGCCTGAGTTCACCTCTGACAGTGAACGGATGGAGCATTGGTCCAGTACTGCCAAACTACGGCGGCTCGAAGTCGAGCGCATCGAAGCGCTCCTGGCCAAGACCACCGAACCTTCCAGCTTTTCGCGGCCAGTGTGCAATGAAGCGGTTGAAACGATCAACAGATTGGGAGAGACAGGATGAGCGAATCGGAGATGAAAGCGGAGCTGGAGCGTCTGCGGGCAGAGAATGCTCAGCTCAAGAACAAGAACACGGGCGGCCTGAGCCTCAAGGTCAGCGAGAAGGGTGCGGTCTCCCTGTATGGAATGGGCCGTTTTCCCGTCACGCTCTACAAGGAACAGTGGCTCCGTATTCTTGCCGCCGCTCCTGAGATCGAGACGTTTGTCCGCGAGAACGACGCCAAACTCAAGACCAAGGAATAGCCAGGCCAGTCAATACATGGGCCATCAGCATTGAGAGCTGGCCCGATGCCTACTTTTCGCCGTCTTCCCGCCCACTGACGAGTTGCCGCTTTGCGCCAGTCTTGATCTTGCCCACGCATTATAAAAGGGCGCGCTTCGCGGCAAGCTGTTGCGGCTAGTAGAGAGGGCGCGCTGGCGCGCGTACCCTCCACTGCGGTGGCCGTCAAGGATCTTCGACCGCTGCGCGGCGCGCACAGAACGCGCGTCCTTGACCGCCATCCTCGCTGCGGGTGTTGGTCCATCATGAGAAGCATATCTGCTTCTCTGTTCTCTAACGAGAACCAGAGAGCGAAGGAGGAACGCTCAGATGGATAAGATCAAATACATCGGACTGGATGTCCATCGGGACACGATCTCAGCGGCGGTGCTCAACGAGAGTGGCCGACTGCTCCAACAGTCGGTGCTGATGACGCGGACGGCAGCGATTCTGGATTTCATCGGCGGAGTGCGGGGTTCTCTACATGTCACCTTTGAAGAAGGGACGCATTCGGCCTGGCTCTACGACCTTTTGTCGCGGCGAGTGGACAAGCTGGTGGTGTGCAATCCACGCAAGAACGCGCTGCTGAAGTCGGGCAACAAGGGGGACGCGATCGATGCACGCAAGCTGGCCGATCTGTTGCGTGCGGGTTTGTTGTCGCCGGTCTATCACGGTGAGACCAGCGCCTTGGAGGTTCAGCAACTTGCGCGCAGTTACCTGATGCTTACCGAAGATACGACTCGCGCTATGGGGCGATTGAAGGCTGTGTTTCGCGGCCAGGCGATTTCCTGTACGGGGAGGAGACTATACGGGCCCAAGCACCGCGGCGAGTATCTGGAGGCACTCGGCGCTTGCGCTTTGAGGCGTCGCGCCGAGCGCCTTTACCAGCAATTGGACGCCTTGCAGCAGCTGCGCCGCGACGCGCGGCACGATCTGATCGTCGAGTGCCGGAAACACGCGGAGGCCAAGTGGCTGCAGACGGTGCCGTTTCTGGGTCCGCTGCGTGCGGCGGTGCTGATCGGTCGGGTGCAGACGCCGCACCGATTCCGCACCAAGCGCCAGTTCTGGACTTACTGCGGACTGGCACTGGAGACCCACGACAGCGCCGAGTACCGCGTGATTGACGGACAAGTGGAGCGCAAAAAGAGACCGGCACAGGTGCGCGGGCTGAACTGGAATTACAACCACGAATTGAAGAACGTGTTCAAGGGCGCGGCCAACGCGGCCAGCACTGGCCAGGGAGTATTTCGCGAGTTTTACCTCGGGCTGCTGAAGAAAGGAATGCGGCCGGAGATGGCACGTTTGACCTTGGCGCGCAAGATCGCCGCCATTGCATTGAAGATCTGGAAGAAAGGAGAATCCTTCGACGCCGAACATCTGAAGTCAAAAGCAGCTTGAGCGCGCAGAGCCTGTCGGAATGTGAGATTATCGTATGCGCGATTCGCCGGCACTGAGCGCTCGGGTTCGAGGGTGAGTATCCTCCGTCGGGTTAAGCCAACGCCTTCAAGAGGCGAAGTTTCAGGCCCACCATATGCCCCCTCGGACAACCCAACAAAGCCATAGGCCACGAGTCTCAGATAGAACCATGGTTGGCAATTGCCAGCACGCTGCTTAAAGGCGCAATGAGGCCACGCGAAGGAACGCATCAATTCATGATCCCGCAACCACCGGCAAAATCGGTTCGGCCCAGTCGCGCCCCGGCCAAGATTCGTGCATCTGCGGATGGGGGCTGGATGTCAGAAAAATATTCCCTCCTCGCGGAAGAGGAAGAGTGTTTTTTCTTGACATCCCCTTTTATAGAACCCGACGGCGTTGAATGCCTTACCCCCGAGCATCTTGAATGGATTTATGGGTGTTTCTGGGTGGATACCGGGCGCCACACAGGACGACTAACTTTGTACGTTGTGTGGCGACTCAGGTTGAGGCACCTCTTTTGGTTTCGCGACGAGATAGGTATCCATTATCCAACCATTTGTCTGTCTCCTTCGATTGCGAACATCTACGATCCTGCTCGCTACCTCAGAGATTCTTCCAGATAGCAGGACCTCTTGTTCCATTCCCAGATAAGCGCCCCAATAAATATCAAGGTCTTCATCGAGCAGACTGTTGAAGGAACATTGCCCATCCAGCATCACGATTGTTCTCTCGGCAGCGCCACTGAGGCCAGCGGCGAGTTGGCGGCCTGTCGTAATGGTGATCGATTCCCCTATCCCATTTAGCGAGATCTTGTGGCGGGCGGCCAAGGCCTGCATACTGGTGATGCCTGGGATCACTTCGAACTCAAAACAAAGCCTTCCACTGGCCATAATGTGCTCGATCACTCTCAAAGTGCTGTCGTAGAGCGATGGGTCACCCCAGATGAGGAAAGCGCCGCACCGATCTTCTTCTAGTTGTTGTGCGATCATCTCTTCATAGATCAAGGCTCTTTGCCGATGCCAGTGCTCAACGCGAGTTGTGTAATCCGATATGGCCGGGTCACGAACAGGATCCTCTGCTTCGACCACACGATATGACTTGTTCTCGATATATCGTTCGCATATCTGTTTTCTCAAATTGACGAGGTCCTGCTTCGCTTCGCCCTTGTCCATGAAAAAGAATACGTCTACAAGGTTAAGTGCCTTGATCGCCTGCACCGTGATGTATTCGGGATTACCGGCGCCAATGCCGATTAGAAAGAGTTTTCTCATAGGGACCATCACTCCGTGGGATACAACATCGCAGTCGGCTACATTCACAGCAGTTGTTCAAGATTTTGAAGCACATCACCTGGTTGGGATACAGTCGGGACGTTGTGTTTCCGTGGGCGATCAATCATGACGACTGGAATCCGGAGGGCTCTCGCCGCCTCGATCTTTGCATAGCTTGCTGTGCCACCGCTGTTTTTGGATACGATGAGGCTGATGGACTCAGAACGAAGCATCTGCAGTTCATCGTTGAGATGAAACGGGCCGCGTTTCAGAATCAGCTTTGAGTTGGCGGGCAACATTGCGCTGGGAGCATCGATGGCGCGCACCAGGAACCATGCATGTTCGCAGTTGGAAAACGCGCCAAGCTCCTGCCGTCCAATGGAGAGAAATACGCGGTTGAGCCGATGGTTCACCATGGACGCCGCAGCATGTGTGTCGGGTACTCGATGCCAGCAATCATGCTCGATTGGCTCCCACGCTGCGCGGTCCAACGCTATAAGCGGAAGGCCTAATGTACTGCAGGCCAACTCGGCGTTGCTGCTTATCTTCGAGGCAAAAGGATGAGTCGCATCGATGACTACGCGAATATCTTCATCGAGCAAATAAGAGATCAATCCGGCAACCCCGCCGAAGCCCCCAACTCTAACAATCCCGGCGGGCAGCCTGGGCTGGCTCACTCGGCCGGCGAGGGATGAGATGACTGTCACATCGGATCTGGCGGCCAAGTGCGTGGCGAGCTGCGATGCCTCGGTTGTTCCCCCTAAAATGAGGACTCTTGGAGCGTGAGTTCGAGTTGGGGTTGCCGCGAACTGCATCTCAATGACCTCGTGTGCGCTTATAGAGCTATGATTCGGAAGTGTTCGTACGATCCCTTGCCGCGGAGTAGAGATAGCTCTCGTCGAAGAATGACTGATCGAGAGACCGCCCAATCAGGATGAGGGCATTGCGATCGATCGCGGCTGCCTTAACGATCCCATGAATGGTCGACAGCGTGCCGCGCAGGATGCGCTGATCGGGCCAACTGGCCCGGAAGACGACGATGGCGGGACAATCTTCGCCGTAGAGAGGCAATAACTGGGAGGATACCTGATCGAGGTTCATGATGGAGAGGTGAATGGCGAGCGTCGCGCCCGTGCGACCCAGGGTTGCGAGGTCTTCTCCGGCAGGCATTGAAGTGGATCTTGTCGAGGTACGAGTGAGAATGAGGGTCTGAGCCAAGCTCGGCAGGGTGAGCTCCTGGTTGAGAGCGGCGGCGGCGGCGGCAAATGCAGGAACACCGGGAGTGACATCGTATGGAATACCAAGCCGCTTCAGGCGGCGAATCTGTTCGGCCATGGTGCTCCAGATGGAAAGATCGCCGGAGTGGATACGAGCCACATCCATCCCTTTTGCATACGCCTCGGCGATCTCCGCGACGATGTCATCGAGATTCATTTCGGCCGTATCGATAATGCGTGCGCCGGGTGGCGCATGGGCAAGTATTTCTGTGGGCACCAGCGAACCGGCATAGAGGCAGACTGGTGAATTGTGGATATGATCCCGGCCCCTCAGGGTAAGGAGGTCGGCAGCTCCTGGGCCCGCGCCGATAAAATGAACGATCATGGATGCACCCCCAGGGAAAGCGCAGCAACTGCACAGGTGCAGAAGCGGCCTTTCATTTGCGGTACGATGAGACGCGCATCGGGACCAAGCGACGCCAACGCCGATGCTTCAGCAACGTTGGCGGTGCATGTTTTGGAGAGAGCCAAAGACGAGCGTGTTGTGATTCCCCCGATGCTTGCAAGGATGCTTGCCGGGAAGAGCACAAGACGAAGCCCCAGAGCCGAGGCCACGCTTTCGCCTATCGAAGCACGACGGTCAAGCGTCGCGATGACGGTGCCGGAAGGAATGTGGTCGACGGATGCTTCGATGAGGCGGATGACATCGTCGGTGCAGGCGCGGGAGGAGCAGCCAATTCCGATGGACAGATGTTTGTGCTGGATCATCATGGTCATGGCTTGGTCACCGTCCACTGCGTAACCGGCATCATGGGTCGCCATCCGTAGGAACCGCCGATAGGATTGGCTCGGGAGACCATCATACGCATCAGATCGCCTCCGTAAATTGTATGGCGCGCAACAAGGCTTGCTTCGCTTTGGAGAGTGACCGCGTTCGCAACCAGACGACCACCGGGGGCAAGCTTAGCCCAGCAAGCTTCGAAGAGGTTATCGTTGCTGACACCTCCTCCGATGAAGATTGCGTCTGGAGATCTCAGGCTTGCGAAGGTGGTTGGCGCAGTCCCTTGGATGACCTTCAAGCTGGGTACACCGAGCTGCGCGGCATTTTGCAGGATTCGAGCTGCGCGGTCTTCTCTGGCTTCAAAGGCGATGCAGGAGCACGAGGGATGAAGACGCATCCACTCGATCCCGATTGATCCAGTGCCGGCCCCGACGTCCCACAAAGTTTGGTTTTGTAGCGGGGCGAGCCGGGCCAGCGTTACCGCACGCACCTCACGCTTGGTCAACTGACCATCGGTATCAAAGGCATCATCCGGTAAACCCGGAGCGAGGGATGGCGGCTTGTCCGATGTATCGGAGGCGCAGAGGACTGCCATGAGATTCAGTTTTCCGCACTGCTCATTCGCCCAGATTGCCGCCAGTTCGCTGATGTTGCGTTCTGAGGAACCACCCAGATTTTCGAAGACATCCAACTCGCTTGCTCCGTATCCAGATTTCGTCAGGAACCGAGCAACGGTCGCCGGCGTGCTGCCGTCTTCAGAGAAGATGACAAGCCGCTGGCCGGGATAGAGGTGGCGAAGCAACTGCTCTACTGGCCGGCTGACCAGTGTAATGAGTATCGTCTCCGCCATCGGCCAGCCAAGCCGGGCACAGGCGAGAGAGAAAGCGGAGACCTGCGGAATTACGCGAAACTCGGTTGCGACAAGGCCGCGGGTGAGAGTTACACCAACACCGTGGAGCATGGGATCGCCACTGGCAAGTACTGTTACCTTTCTTTTTCCGCGATGCTCCGCCACGATTTGCTGCACTGCTGGAGCCATTGGAGAAGGCCATAGAATGCGGTTTGCAGACGAGCCGGACACTGGTATGAGCGCCAGATGTCGAACACCCCCGTAGAGCAACTCGGCGGAGGTGACTGCTTGTTTGGCCTCATTGTTCAGTCCATCCCAGCCATCTTCGCCAATGCCCACGATCGACAACCAATGCTCAGCGGAAGTCATGCGCCAGAACTCCTGTCGCCATAGCTCCTGGGAGTGTAGATGAGTTTCCTGGCATTGGACAATGAAATCGCACGCGTTGTCGAGGAGCCAATGAGGACGATGGTTTGCATATCGGCCAGCGAAGGATCGAAGTGCTCAAGATCGGTAATCATAGTTCGTTCGTCGGACCTGCCCACACTGCGTGCAAGGACAACAGGAGTCTCAGGGCTTCGGTGCCTGGCGATGATTGTCCGCGCCTCGCCGAGCTGCCATAGTCGTTCCGAGGAGATTGGGTTGTAGATTGCGATCGCGAAGTCGGCGCGTGCCGCCGATTCCAGTCGATTCACCACGACCTCCCAGGGTTTAAGACGGTCGGAGAGTGATATGACGCAGAAGTCGTGCCCTAGAGGGGCGCCCACTCTTGAAGCAGCCGCTTGCATTGCCGACAATCCGGGAAGGATGCGAATGTCCAGCGAGCGCCAAGCCGGCGGCCCCTGATCCACACATTCCAGTACAGCCGAAGCCATGGCAAAGATACCCGGGTCTCCAGATGAGACTACGCAAACGCGGCGGCCTGATTCGGCAAGCGAAAGAGCGTGCCGTGCGCGATCCGCTTCAATCTTGTTATCAGAGCCAAAGCGGCGCTGGCCGAATCTCACGGGGACTCGGTCAAGATAGGTGTGATAGCCCACCAGATCTGTCGCCTCATTCAGCGCCTGCTGAGCTTCGGGCGTGATCCAGCCAGGACCACCCGGACCCAGGCCAACGACGGAGATCCAACCGCTGTTCCGAATGGTTTTGTCTCGCTGGGCCTGACTGGAATCGGGAATCAGGATCAGCGAAAAGTAGGGAACCTGGAGCGGATCGACTTCGCGGAGCGGGATGATGCGTTCGGCAGCCATGGTCGCTCGTTCAATAAAGAGTGCTCTGTCCACGAGGCCGGCCGAATCGATTGCCCGCTTCACCTTTGCAAAGTTTCTCCCCAGCTTCATGATGGCAAAGGCGCCCTGCTGGTTCAGCTTGGCAATCAGCACGTCTTCGGAGAGAGTCCCAGGCAGCACCGTGAACTCGGCATCCCTGCGGACGAGCGGCGTTCCAAGTTGCGCGGCTGCGCCCATGATTGAGGCAACTCCAGGAATGACCTGAGTGGTGAAGCGATGAGCGAGACGGTCGTGAAGATACATGTAGGAGCCGTAAAAGAAAGGGTCGCCTTCACACAGAACAGCGACATCCCGACCGCTTGCAAGATGCTCGGCAATCTGTGCGGACATGTCATCGTAGAACTGCGATAAGGCTGCCTCGTATCCTCCGGGATGCTCAGTCTGCTCTGTCGTAACCGGGTACATCATTGGGAGTTCGATCTGGCCGTAAGCGAGTTCCGAGCACACGATTGACCGTGCATTGCTGTTACCATGCCTGGCGCAGGGGTAGGCGATTACGTGCGCCTGCTTCACGACGCGCAGCGCTTTGACGGTGATTAGCTCAGGATCGCCGGGACCGACTCCGACCCCGAAGAGACATCCGATTCTCGCGCCTGCGATCATTCTTTCTCACTCGCAAGCGCATTAACTGCGGCGGCAGCCATAGCGCTGCCGCCGCGGCGTCCTCGAACGGTGAGGAAGGGTATTCCAATCACATTGGCTGCAAGTGCGGCCTTGGATTCGGCCGCGCCCACAAATCCGACAGGAATACCAATGATGAGTTCCGGTCGCTGCGCTCCATCATCAAGCATGTTGAGCAGATGGAAGAGCGCCGTCGGGGCATTTCCGATCACAACCACCGAACCAGCGAGTCTGTCCTGCCATAACTCGACGGCCGCGGCGCTTCGGGTTGTGTTGAGTTTCGCGGCGAGTTCCGCGGTTCTGGGATCACTCATTGTGCAGATGACATCGTTGTTCCGCGGGAGCCTGGAACGCGTGATTCCACTCGCCACCATTGTTGCATCGCAAAATAGTGGCGCGCCTGCGAGTAGCGCATTGATGCCTGCCGAGACGGCATCTGGCGACGCCTGGACATCCTCCGGCAGGTCCGTCATGCCGCAGGCATGGATCATACGGACGACGATGCGAGCAAGATCAGGCTGAAAAGCGGATAGATCCGCCTCTCTTCTGATGATGGAAAAAGACTCGCGATAGATGGCAGCGCCATCCTTGACGTAGTTCATCGGGCAGCGACCTCGGATAGCAAATTCTCATGCAGATCGGCGACCGCATTGAGTGCGAATTCAGGTGAACAATCGGACGCCACGCGATGTCCCGCGATATTGAGCGTATAGCCCAAGGGGCCGGCGATCAGTTCAGCCGTCGCGCCGTGCCGTTGGGCACATTTCTTCTCGCATCCGGAAAGGTTCACGGTCCATCCGGGAGGCACAGCGTGATCCGAAAGACGATGCGCGAGCGTCGCCGCATCGTTGCGTACATCGGCCAGCGACGCCTCGCACCCATGACTGCCGGCGCAAGCCGCAATCCCGCGAAAGCCGTCACGACCGTCACAGGATAAGCCCATGGAATCGAGCCGGCCAACGATCTTGTCGACGGCACTCTTCGGAATTGAACCAAGTACAACACCACGCCATGGAGCAAGTCGCAAATCACCTTCCCACTCGTTCGCGGCGGCGGCTAGATCAATTGCCTGTTCTGCGCTAAGCCGTCCAAGATGGACAGAGGGGATGATGCTCACACGTCCGGGTTGGGTTGTGGAATAGATGCCCAGAGGCGCCTCATCGACCAGACGTGAGGGATGTGTAACAGGGGACGGCGTCAACAAATGTGAGAGAGACTCAACAATACCTTTCATTGCTCCCGGAATCGTCGCTACTGCTTTCCCGCGGACGGGCAGGCTGGATTCATTTGCCAGCCCGATACACATCCTTGCCGCTGCCAACATACAGTCGACGGCATCACCCGGTTTTACGACAAATCCCGAATAGGCTCCTCCGATTGATAATCGGAAATAAGGCGCAGGGTTTAAGCCTACTGCCTCAAGAGAGACATCGTCGTTCTCGCGGCTGAACCATCTGCCTCCGCCATGAATTGCGAAGCTGAACTTGGGGTGGAGGTTGGCAAAGACCGATTCCTTCCGCAATCGTAGATCGAGATCATGGATCAGCGGTCGTGGGTCGACGATCTCCTCACCATCAAGTCCCGCAATAGGGCTCGTTAGGATATTGCGTACTCGATCATGCTGTGGCGAAGGCAAGAGGCCTGCCAAAGAAATGCCTTCGATAATATAGGGAAGATCTCGATTACGAATCGCTCGCAACTGAAGGTTTGCCCGCGAAGTGATTTCAATGGTTCTATCGGCAAAGTCACGGGACAGATTGGCGACGGTCCTAAGTTGATTTGCCTCGATGAACCCTCCCGGCACTCTGATGCGAATGAGTAGTCCGTCTTTCGCCTGGACTGCATGAAGGACGCCTGGACAGAGGTGTTCACCGACTCCTGGAGCCCCCGCTTGCTGAGCTACAGTGGAGGAGATCAATCTCGGCCTGAACAAATGCGCCTCACTAACAGCGGGAAAAGAGGCGCAAAGCTCAAAAACCTATGAGCGATTGCTTTCCGTTTCCACGCGGACAAGAATCAAAACTAAATCTGAGGTAGGTCTCTTGATTGACAGGCTGAGCGCTTATTCTTAACGCTCTGGAGTCTTCTCCTTCCTCGGTAACCGAGTGGCTATGAAGAGTCCGTCTCCTGAACACAGTGGCGGGACCATGCCGGACTCACACCGGCTTCCCTGTTATGCCCTTGCGGGCACCCCAGAATCTTCCGATATCGTACCAGACTCATTTCGCCTGGTTCGAATTTTCATCCCCTGAAATCCGGCACCCGCTGCTCCGCAAGCTCCATAATTGGCCGTTGGACCGAATGTCCGTGATCGACACAGGCGGGATATCGATACGCCAGAACGATTGTGCGGGAGCCTGCAACGTGAGAACTACAGCGGCGCGAATCACCGCGGGATGCGTGAATGCGAGGGTGTGACCGGAGCCATGCTGCCCAGCCAGCCAGCGCTTGATGCGGGCGAGGAAGTTTGCAATAGGTCACGCTTTCGAGTTTTCTGCCGGTGATCGATGAGGGACCGCCAGCCTTTCCTGCAAGCTTGCTTTGGAAATTCCGGATCGCGTCATGGGAGATACAGTTGCTGCTTTGGGGCACGCTTGGGATCCTTTTCGGCTGGTTGACCGAACGCGACCGGAGCGCTCACAGGCTGGTCCGTTAGAGCACTCTGCGGCCGCGAAGCCGGTGGTGTGGTACAAATGTTTCAGACCCAAGGTGCCCGCAAGGGCTGAAAAGGGAAGTCCGGTGCAATCCCGGTGCGGTCCCGCCACTGTAAACGAAGATGAGTCGCCAATATCCACTCGGCCTTGAAGCCGGGGAAGGAAGGGACTCGGCACATGGAAGAAGGTGCCACTTCGAAGCCAGGAGACCTGCCCGGGGTAGATAGCAATTTCTGCGGAGAACAGAAAGCATGCGCCCGACCCCGGTACGGCCAATCCGACCTATTCCTGTCAACAGTTCCGACTACGCGCCAGAGAATAAGGTGTAACCGTGGCCGATTCTTTTCGACAACGTATCATCCGCGCCGACGGCCGTGCCTTTAACATCGTCCAGCACCGTGCGCATTTGACTTATTGTTACACCGGCTGTTGCTGCGGCATTACCGAGCGTGGCTACGCTGCAGTCCCGGTTGATGTTTATACGCAGGAATGGCTGGGACGCAAAATTCGTAATCATGTTCATCTCTCCAAGGGCGGTTGCCTTGGCCCTTGCGCGCTCGCCAATGTGGTGAGCCTCGTCTTCGATGGCAAGTCAATCTGGTTTCATTCGGTGAACAGCCCTTGGCAGGTGCGTCAGATCTTCGATTACATCGACGCGATGCTGGATGCAGATCGCTTTCTCCAGCCGCCAGCCGAGTTGAGTGAATTCGTCTTCAACTACTATGACTGGGACGTCCGCAAGCCAAGTGAGATCGTTGCTGGATCTTCTCTCGTCATTGCTCCGGATGCGATCGGCGCCATCATGCTGCTCTCGCATGCCGATACCGATTTGCTCACGCTCATAAAGGCTTCGGAACTGCTCCCGGCAGAGCTGCGTGTGAGTGGGTTCTCGCTCAATGCACTACACAACGAAGATCAGTTGGACGTGTTGATCAACGGTGAGATGGGTAAGGCTCGGGTAATTATTGTGCGCTGCCACGGGTCACTCAGTTGTATTCCGGGCTTCGACCGGCTGCGCGCAGCCTGCATCGAGCGCGGACAGTCCCTGGTGCTCGTCAGCGGTTGCGGAGAGAACAGTTCTGAATTCTCGGAGACCATCAATGTGCCTGCCGACGTTATGCAGACCGCGGATGCTTATCTCACGCTCGGCGGGGTTCAGAACTTCGTGGAATTGTTCCTCTTCCTTTCCGATCGCCTGATGCTGACGGGCTATGGTTATGCGCCTCCTACCCCCATGCCGGAGCACGGCATTTATTTGCCTGGCCCATCCGGAGAAAGCGGGGATGTTGTCACAGTTGAGGACTGGGAGCGGCAGGTCGATCCTCTGCGTCCGACCGTCGCCGTGCTGTTCTACCGCGCACACCGAATGAGCGGCAATACCGCGTTCATCGATGCGATTGCAAATGCATTGGAGACCAAGGGGGTGAATCCGCTCTGCATCTTTACCTCAAGCCTGAAGGTCAAGGAGGATGGATCTCCCGCGGTATTCAAACTGATTGAAGGGCGTGCCAGTGTGCTGATTACGACGCTGTCGTTTGCGCTGGGCGAAGTGAATACGGGCGCCGTTACGCAGCCAGGGGAAGCGCTGTCGTCGTTTGAAAAACTTGGCATTCCGGTTGTCCAGGCAATTGCGTGCCAGATGCCGCAAGGCGCCTGGGAGGGTTCGCGCCGTGGCCTCAATGCGATCGACACCGCAGTCAACGTCGCGATTCCTGAGTTCGACGGACGCATCATTACAGTGCCCATGTCGTTCAAGGAACGCACCAGGAATGGCACCGAGAGTTTATATGCTGTGAACGAAGACCGAGTTGCTCGCGTCGCCGGCATAGCGAGCCGTCTTGTCGAACTTCGCAGAAAGGCGAACTGCGATCGCCGCATAGCGTTTGTGCTCACGAATTCCGCAGCCAAAGCATCCCAGGCCGGTGGAGCGGTTGGCCTCGATACTCCCGCCAGTCTGCTCACAGCGTTGCGCGCCATGAGGGCACGTCGCTATGCGATAGCCAGGCTGCCTGAGACTTCCGATGAGCTGATGCAGGATTTGCTTGGGCGCGGAACCTACGATAACAACTACCCGCTCGATCCCGCGCGGGCGATGCGGTTTTCGCGTTCGGCTTATCGGAAGATATATTCAGGCTTCCCGGTTCGTCCAGCGCGCCGGATGCAGGATTTCTGGGGACAGCCGCAAGATCGTGGCCCGAGCATAAAGCCGGCCCAAAAAACCGATAAGAAACTTCTCCCGACGATCGCGGGAAAGGTCATCTCGATTGAAGAGAACGAGCCCTGGGGCGACGCGCGCGACTATCTGTTTGCCGCGATGGATCTTGGCAATGCACTGATCGCATTGCAGCCGCCACGTGGCTACGGCATCGACCCCGATGCGATCTACCACACGCCCGACCTGCCCCCAACGCACCACTACACAGCCTTTTATCGCTGGCTCGGAACTCCGCAAGCGGAAGGCGGCTGGGGCGCGGATGCGATCGTCCACATGGGCAAGCATGGCACGCTCGAATGGCTGCCCGGCAAGAGCGTCGGGCTCTCCGGCGAGTGCTTCCCTGACTTGCTGCTTGGCGACATTCCGCTGGTCTACCCGTTCATCATCAACGACCCTGGGGAAGGAAGCCAATCGAAGCGGCGCGCTCACGCTGTGATTGTCGACCACCTGACGCCACCCATGACCTCCGCCGAGACCTATGGCCCGTTGGCCGAATTGAACCAGTTGGTCAACGAATACTATGCGGTCGAGAAGCTCGATCCGGTAAAGCTGCCCTACCTGCAACAGCAGATATGGCAGTTGGTCGAGAGTACGAACCTGAAAGCCGATCTGGACCTGAGGACGATGATGACGCGCGAGCGCGGTGATCATAGCCACGAATGGGACGACACGCTAACGCCCGAGGGTATACCAACGCAGCTTGCCTCAATGAATGGCAATGAGGTGGCGCACCTGATCGAAGATCTTGACGGCTATCTCTGCGAGTTAGGCATGGCGCAGATTCGCGATGGCCTGCACATCCTGGGGCAGATGCCTCCGCTGCCGGAGATGCTGCGCTCCCTGACGCGGTTGGCAAACGCCGGTGCTCCGAGTCTACAGGCGAGCCTTGCAACGTCGTTCGGCTTCGAATTGAGCGAACTGCTTGACAAGCCTGGCGAGCGCCTTAAGCCTTCGATCGACCTGCTAGGCCAACCGTGCCATACCCGCGCCGATGCTCTGGAGATTCTCGACCGCGCCTCACTCGACCTTTACGCGATGCTCGAAACGTTCGGCTTTCGGAGCACCATCATCGGCCAGGTGCAGCACGCGGTGCTCGGACTTGAATCGGCGGAGATCGCAGCCGCACTCACCTTCGCCTGTGACGAACTTGTGCCAAAACTTGAACAGTCCGGCGACGAGATCGAGCACTTGCTCGATGCACTTGAAGGCAAATATGTTCCCGCGGGGCCAGCGGGCGCACCGACCCGCGGCATGGCGCACATTCTGCCTACCGGCCGCAACTTCTATGCGGTTGATCCACGTGCTCTACCCTCACAGGCAGCGTGGAGAGTAGGCCAGCAGCTTGCCCGTGAAGCTGTCGCTCGCTTTTACCAGGAAGAGGGCAAGTACCCGGAGATGATGGGACTCAGCGTCTGGGGAACTTCGCAAATGCGAACCCACGGTGACGATATTGCACAGGCGTTTGCGCTGCTCGGCGTCAAACCGTTGTGGAACGCGCAGTCGCGCCGGCTCGAAGGTGTCGAGGTGATTCCCCTGGAGCAACTCGGCCGACCCCGGGTGGACGTGACGCTGCGTATCAGCGGCTTCTTCCGCGATGCCTTTCCGCACCTGATCGATACGTACGATCAGGCCATCTCGATGCTGGTCGAACTGGATGAACCACTCGATCGGAACTTTCCGCGCAAACACTACCTCGCGGATATTGAGGCAAGAAAGGACATACCGGCGCATGAGGCCGAGGCTCAAGCGCGCTATCGCATCTTCGGTTCGAGGCCAGGATCTTATGGCACGGGTATTCTGCCGCTCATCGAGACCGGAAACTGGCACAAAGACGATGACTTTGCGCGCGCGTTCCTTGCCTGGGGAGGCTACGCCTATGGCAAGGGCACCGATGGAGTCGACGCGCAACCCGTCTTCGCCGAGCGGCTCAAATCGATCCAGGTTGCGCTGCACAACCAGGACAATCGCGAGCATGACATCTTCGATTCCGACGATTATTTCCAGTTTCACGGCGGCATGATCGCCTCAATTCGCGCGCTTACCGGCACGCAGCCCAAGGCCTACTTTGGTGATAGCTCGCGCCCGGAATCGGCGCAGGTTCGAGACCTGCGCGAAGAAGCTCTGCGCGTCTATCGTTCGCGTGTAGTGAACCCAAAGTGGATCGAATCGATCAAACGCCACGGCTACAAAGGTGGTTTGGAACTGGCCGCAACGGTTGACTACATCTTCGGTTTCGATGCCACGGCGCAGATCGCACCGGACTTTATCTACGAGGGTCTTGCGGAACATTACGCGTTAGACCAAGACATGCGCGACTTCCTCGGCGCTTCAAACCCATGGGCATTGAATGCGATCGCCGAACGATTGCTCGAGGCGGCAAAGCGCGAGCTCTGGGAGAATCCCGTGCCGGAAACTCTCAACGCACTGCGCGGTGTTCTGCTTGAGGCCGAAATGTTACTGGAAACGCAGGGCGAACAGAAGCGGAGGGGTGTTTCGTGAAACCAGCCGCCTATCCCTTCTCGGCAATCGTCGGCCAGAGCGAGATGAAGCTCGCCCTGCTCCTGGCTGCCGTGGATTGGCGGCTTGGAGTTTTGCTGCGCGGCGACAAGGGCTCGGGAAAGACAACCACCGCGCGCGGCCTGGCTGCCCTGCTGCCTGCGTCCGCACGTTTTATCAATCTGCCGCTCGGCGCCACGGAGGACCGTCTACTTGGGGGGCTTGATCTCGCGCGCACCCTGAAGGGTGATCCGGTCCTCAAGCCGGGACTGCTTGCCGAGGCACATGGCGGCGTGCTTTATGTCGATGAAGTGAATCTTCTCCCTGCACATTTGGGCGACGCTTTGTTGGACGCTGTTGCCAGCGGGGTTCATGTTGTGGAACGTGAAGGCTTGAGCGTCACCCATCCAGCGGAGTTTGTACTTCTTGGCAGTATGAACCCGGAGGAGGGTTCGCTTCACCCGCAATTGTTGGATCGTTTCGCATTGTCGGTGACGGTCTGTGCTCCCCTCGACCCAGCCGAACGCCAACTCGTGATCGAGCGAAGAATTGCATTCGAACGCCACCCGGCTCAATTTGCCAGTGAGTGGTCGCAGGCCCAACAGACTTTGAAGTCGCAGATTACTTCCGCTAGAGCTACTCTTGGCGACATCGCCTGCTCCAGCGGCATGATGGGGAAGATTAGTTCGACAATCTGTGAGTACGGCATTCGGTCCTTGCGAGCCGATCTGGCGGTCTTGAGGGCTGCAATCACATACGCAGCTCTCACCGGCGATGTGAACGTCGAAATACAGCATGTAGAGGCCGTATTACCTCTTGTCCTTGCTCACCGGACGCGGGCGGGCGGCCGTTCCTCATTCACTCCCCCTCCGCCTCCAACGCAGCCGCAACAGTCAGAGTCCGAATCCCAGGCCAAAACTGGTGAACAAGACGCCCAACAGCGTGCCCATGAACGTATCTTCACTGCATCAGAGGTTAAGACGCCTGCTCTCGATAGCCGGTTCAGTTTAGGAGTGAAGCAAGGGGGTGGTGCTTCCGCAGATGGATCGGATTGCGGCCCAATCATCGGCAATCGTCAGGCGGATTTCCCCGTCGAGTTTGATTTGCGCGCCACGCTCAGCCATACCCTCCGTGAGACTGGCGGGCTGCAACCTCGTGTCGAGGATTTGCACGAACGCGTGCGCAAGCCGAGGACCGGAACCCGCTATCTCTTCGTCGTCGATTCCAGCGGTTCGCACGCCGTTCAGCAGAGAATGCGTATTGTCAAAGGCGCTATTTCAAGCATGCTGACCCGCTCTTTCAAACGAGGAGACGAAGTGGTCATGATCGTCTTCCGCGGCACTTCCGCGCAGGTCATTTTAGAGCCGACTCAAGTGCTTTCCGACGCACTGGACACCCTCGATTACCTTCCCACGGGTGGTCGCACGCCGTTGGCTGCCGCTCTCAATAAAGCGCGCGGTTATCTGACGCCCACTACGCTTCTCATCTTGCTCACCGATGGCAGGGCAAATATCCCGCTCAATGGTGGAGACCCCTGGCAAGAGGCTCTTGACGCGGCGCAACGGATGAGCTGCGATGCAATCATCGTCGATACGGAGACAGCAACACAGCGGCTAGGCCAATGCAAGGAGCTAGCGACTGTCCTCGCTGCGCGCTATGTCCCTCTGGAGGAACTCACGCAGAGCGAGAAATTTTTGATCGCGGGAGAACAGCTCAAACCAAGGGTGCAGGAAGCATAACGTGCAAAAGAACCAAGCCAATTCGGTGATCCTCGTCCTGGGAGGCGTTCGCAGCGGAAAGAGTCGCTATGCACAGCAGTTGGCCGAGCAATTCGGCCGGGTTACGTTCGTTGCGACAGCGGAGCGTCGCGAGGATGAGGAGATGCACCGAAAGATCGAACGCCATCGCGCGGATCGGCCCGCGCACTGGACTACGGTGGAAGAACCTGTCGCATTAGGCCGCGTTATTAAAGCCAGTGAAGATAAATGCGACGCCATTCTTATCGATTGCCTCACGCTTTTCGGCGCCAATCTTATGGAAGCATTCTCAAGGGATACAACGGGCCTGGAAGCATGCGTAGAAGACCTCTGTGGCGCTTTGAAGGCAACTTCCCGCAAGGTAATTCTGGTCTCGAATGAGGTCGGCAGCGGTGTGGTCCCAGCCTATGCGCTCGGGCGCCGCTTCCGCGATGTAGTTGGCGAGATCAACCAGCGAGTCGCGGCTGTGGCCGATACTGTAGTCCTCATGGTCGCCGGACTCCCGCTTCCTATCAAAGGTTCGCTCGAAGGCGGCCATCGATGAAAGGGTTCCTCATCGCCGGAACGGCCAGTGGAGTCGGCAAGACAACCGTGACTCTCGCAATCACCGCGGCGCTCCGCCGTCGAGGGCTCACGGTTCAGCCGTTCAAGGGCGGCCCTGACTTCCTCGACACTGGTCACCATTCCCGCATCGCAGGCCGCACAGCACGCAACGTCGATACGTGGATGCTATCTGCCGAAGCAAACCGCGACGTGATTTGCCACGCATCTCATGGTGCCGATGTCCTGCTGGTAGAGGGCATGATGGGGCTGTTCGACGGCAAGGACGGCGCGAACGAGTCGGGCAGCAGCGCGGAGATTGCAAAACTGTTAAAACTGCCTGTGGTGCTGGTGCTCGATGCAGGAAAGACGGCGCGGAGTATCGCAGCCGTGGTGCTTGGATTTGAACTCTTCGATCCCGAACTCCCATTGGCTGGAGTCATCTTGAATCGTGTTGCAGGCGATCGCCATTTTCGCATGTTGGAAACAGCAATCAGATCAACCTGTAAGACGCCGGTCTTGGGTTGGCTGCCGCGAGAGTCTGCAATCGCCATCCCAGAGAGACACCTCGGGCTGCAGACAGCGGAGGAAGGCGAGACAGCGAATGCACTCGAAAACCTGATCGATACTCTTGCCAACCTCGCGGATCAATGCCTGGATATACCGCAACTCATGGATTTGGAATGTGGACTGGAGATGAATCCTGAAGCCGCTCCAGTGCTTCGTCAAACGAGAGAAAAGATTCGCATCGGAATAGCACGCGATCAGGCGTTTTCCTTCTACTACGAAGACAACCTCGATCTCCTTCGCGAGCATGGCGCCGCTCTTGTGCCGTTCAGCCCGATCCATGACAGATGTCTGCCACCGGACCTCGATGCTCTCTATCTTGCCGGAGGTTACCCAGAGCTTCACCCCGCCCAAATCAGCGCAAACACCTCAATGCTTACGGCCATACGCGAGTTTGTCGCGTCTGGTCGTCCGGTGTACGCAGAATGCGGAGGCATGATTTTCCTGTCCCGGAAACTTACGACGCGCGAGGGAACCACATATCCGATGGCAGGTGTGCTTCCCTTCGAAATCGAGATGACCGGAAGACTTGTCGGCTTCGGATATGTCGATGTGGAATTGACCCATGATTGCCTGCTCGGCCAGGCAGGCACAGTGCTGCGTGGACATAGCTTTCATTACTCTCGCATCTCCAGTGAGTGTCAGGTCGCCACAAATTACCGTCTCCAATACTCACTTTCGGGCCGAATGGAGAACGAAGGTTATCGCCTGGGCAATACGCTCGCTAGTTACGTGCATCTGCACTTTCGCACCGAGCCAGCCATCGCGGGCAGCTTCGTCGAGGCTGCCATCGCTCGTCGAACTTCAAATGTGGTGCCCCAATGACGCAGCTAAGCGCAAGGGTAGCGACAGAATTGGTCCGTGGAATTGAGCCTCCGGACGAGACCTGGAGAACTCGCGCTCGCGCCCGGCTAGACACGCTCACCAAACCTCTGGGCAGTCTGGGCAGGCTCGAAGACCTCGCCGCTCAGTTGGTGGCGATCCGACGCGAACATCTTGTCTTGCCTCTCAACAAAGCTGCTTTTATCTTCGCCGCAGATCACGGCATCACCGCCGAAGGTGTGAGCGCATACCCGAGCGCAGTCACGCGCCAAATGGTTCTCAATTTCCTGGCTGGAGGGGCCGCTGTCAATGCCCTTGCGCGTTTGCATTGCGTGACATTACATGTGGTCGATGTGGGGGTAGACGCAGACTTCAACAACATTGCGGGCCTGCGCCACCACAAAGTTGCGAATGGCACAAAGAACATGCTGCGCGATGCGGCAATGACCGACGAAGAGCTTTCGCGAGCGCTGCGCGTTGGTGCACAACTCGCGGATGAAGCGGTCGGTGCCGGGCATGCGCTGCTGGCCGTCGGCGAAATGGGCATTGGCAATACCACTTCCGCCAGCGCAATTACCTGCGCCATCACGGGTTGTGCTGAGTCACTCGCAACCGGGCGCGGGACAGGGTTGAGCGATGCGGCCTATATGCATAAAATCGCAATCGTCACAGCGATTCTGAAAAAGCACTTTGCCAATCATGCCTCAGCCGCTCCACTCGAAGTACTGCGCTGTGTCGGCGGCCTGGAGATTGCTGCCATGACCGGCATGATCCTGGCAGCAGCACGCAGCCACGTCGTTATCGTTGCCGATGGGTTCATCTCCACGGCAGCCGCGGCCCTTGCCGTCGCCTTCGAACCGCGGGTCGCAGGATACCTGATCGCCGGTCACCGCTCTGAGGAGCCGGGGCACAGGTTGCTCCTCGATTACCTTAAACTAACTCCCATCCTGAGCCTCGATATGCGCCTTGGCGAAGGCAGCGGCGCCGTTCTTGCCATGTCTATCCTTGAGTCCGCCATAGGTCTCTACTCGCAGATGGCGACTTTCGCCTCCGCCGGCGTCAGCGAGGCCTCTCTATGAGTGGCTGGGAGTTCGTGAAAAAAGCAGGTTCAGACTTTCTCGCCGCAGTTCAGTTTCTCACGCGAATCCCTACACCCTACCTGCCTTACGATCCAACCTCGCTCTCGCGGGCGGTCAAGTTCTTTCCGGTCGTGGGTCTGATCATCGGGATCGCCGCAGCGCTGCTGCATCAACTTCTTGCGCCGCACCTTTCCAGGCTCGTCACCGCTCTTCTTGTCATTACTTTTCTGGTTTTGCTCACTGGATGCTTGCACGAGGACGGTCTGGCAGACACCGCCGACGGCTTCGGCGGTGGTTCAAACCGGGAACAGGTTCTCGTTATCCTGAAAGACAGCCGGATCGGCAGCTATGGCGGCGTGGCCCTCACGCTCAGTCTGCTCTCCCGCGTCTTGTTGCTTGCCTCGCTGCCTTTGAGTCAGATCCTGCAGTACCTCATCGCAGCTCACGTCCTTTGTCGCTGGACCACTCTCCCGTTGAGTTACTATCTCGCTTCGGCCCGCAGTCTGCAAGATCGGGCTGGGGCCGGTCAGGGAGCACGACTCGCCAAACTCACTACACGCGGAACATTCATTATTGGTTCCATCTTCACCCTCGCAATCTGTGTGATTGCTTTGCGAACCCACGCGGCTGCTGCTATTGCCGCAACCATTGCAGTCACGCTATCGAGCGGCATCTACTACCAACGGAGAATAGGCGGCGTAACCGGAGATTGTTTTGGCGCCACCAATCAACTCACAGAAATAGCCGTTTACCTGACTGGAGCGTGGATTGCATGAACGATCTTATCTTCATTCGCCACGCCGAGACCCACATGGCCGGCGCTTTTTGCGGTCAATCCGATCCACCTGTGAATGCCGCAGGCCATCGGCAAATCCAGATGCTCACTGAAAATCTGCGCAGCGAACCAATTGCGGCCGTCTTCACGAGCGATCTACAACGCTCTGTGACGACCGCGCGTGTACTTGCTGAGCCCTTCGACCTTCCATGCATCATCCGTCCGGCTTTGCGGGAGATCGACTTCGGAAAGTGGGAGGGTCTGACATGGGAGAAGATTGAGAAGCTTGACTCGATTTTCGCTCAGCAGTGGCTCGAATCCTTTCCGCACCTGACGCCACCAGATGGAGAATCTACCGAGATATTCGAAGCCAGAGTGATGGCCGAGACGAGCTATCTCCTCAGCCAGGCCGAAAGCAGATCGATCGCTGTTGTTACACACGCTGGGGTCATGCGTGTGGTCCTTCGCACTCTCTGCGGTTTTGACGAGAAGACGGCATGGGCCCTGACAAAACCTTATTGCTGCATGTTTCGATACGCGCACCATCCTCACACCGACAGGCGCTTGCAGGAGGTGCCAGGATAATGCCGCAAGTATTCAGCCCGATCCGTACCAAAGAGCTTATCGCTTGGGACTTCGACGCCTACAAGCCACGCCCCGAGTCGTTTTTACACGGAAAGCCAGTCAAGGCGCGAGAAATAGTCTTTCAGAGGCGATTGGATCATAGTTCCAGCGCGTTGTGCGAAGAGGAGACTCGGCTGCTTCGCGATACTCTTGACGCACAACTATCGCGCGAAGACCTTCAAGCGGAGATGAGAGGCCTCGATTGGTCTCTCGGTGTAGTAGATCTGCGCCTGCTGCTCGCCTTTCAGCGGAGGTTGTCTTTCGATTCAACCCTTCCCGCCATGACCGTCCCTTCGCAATGTGACTGGGGCGATCTAAGCGAGATTGCTTTCGCTTCTCCGAATCCAGTTGCTTGCGATGTGATCCACGATAGAGAGAAGAATGCGCTCATTCTGCAATCGAGTAACCCCAATGTGCAGCTACGGGTGACGCAAGACCCCGCAGCACCCGTGGCCCTGTACGCGGGCAGTCCGTTCTTCGAGGTTGCTCAATATGCAGGGCGCTGGTTCCTGCGCGATGGCTATCACCGCGCCTACAATCTGCTTCGTGCAGGCATTTGTCGACTTCCGGCGGTGATCGTCCACGCGCGAAACCTAGAAGAACTCGGAGCCGTCCAACCGCAGTTCTTCCCCGAGGCAATTCTTCTGTCGGAGCATCCTCCATTCGTCACCGACTTTCTTCATGAGGCCTTGACCATCGAATACGACCGTCATCCAATCATCAAGACGCTGCGCATCACGATGGAAGAGAGCTTCACATTTCCACTTCCAATAGCAGCTTCAGGAGAGCAACTATGAGCATTTCAACCACACGCGGCGACGGCGGCCAGACGGGGCTCGCTGGCGGCATCCGCGTCTCCAAAGCTGATCTGCGAGTCGAGTCCTATGGTACTGTCGACGAACTCAACACCGTTCTCGGCTTCGCCCGCAGCATCTGTCAAAGCCCTGAGATCAAGGCGTGGACTGAAACCATCCAGCGCACACTGTTCCGGCTCGGTTCCGCTCTGGCCACCCCTCCGGAGAGCAAGAAGCAGCCGCCAGTCATCTCTGCCGAAGACGTTGCCATGCTAACCGAACTCGTCCACAAGATGGAAGCGATCGAAGGCATCTTGTCAGACTGGTCGCTCCCCGGCGCACACACGGAATCCGCAGCGTATGAAATAGCACGCGCAGTCTGTCGTCGCGCCGAGCGAAACGCCGTCCGCCTGGTGGAGAGCGGTGGAGTGGTCAAGCCCGAAATCATCGTCTACCTCAACCGGCTCTCCGACGTCATCTGGCTTTTTGCCAGACTCATCGAATTTAACGCGGGCGTCGATGCTCGCCTCCGCGACGAGACGAAGACAGGGCCCAAGTGGTCAAGAGCATGGTGATGAAGGAGAGCGCTGCGTTTGAAGTGCAAGAGCGCGACGCCATCTATCGCGTTATAGCCAGCCGGCGCGATGTGCGCAGAGGCTTTCTTGAAAAGCCGCTGCCTCACGAATTGATTGAGCGCTTGCTGTATGCGGCTCATTGCGCCCCTTCCGTCGGTCTTATGCAGCCGTCGCGGTTCGTTGTGATCCGCGACTACGACGTCCGCCGAGCCGTGCATGAAGCATTTCTGCAGGCAAACGCACAAGCCCTGGAAACCTACACCGGCGAGCGCCGTGAGCAATACGCAAATCTGAAGCTCGAAGGCATTTTGGAAGCTCCACAAAACCTCTGCGTTCTAAGCGATCCACACAGTGAGCGCGGCCATCGGCTTGGTCGCCATACGATGCCCGAGACTGCAATTTACTCGACCGTTTGTGCGGTGCAGAATCTTTGGCTCGCCGCTCGGGCCGAGGGCGTAGGCGTTGGATGGGTCAGCATCCTCGATCCGGATCGTCTACGCGCGATCCTTCACGTTCCTGCAACGATTGTTCCGGTCGCCTATCTTTGCTTTGGCTATGTCGACTGCTTCGCCAAAGAGCCGGAACTTGAGCGCTTCGGTTGGGAGAGTCGGATACCGCTTGAAGGGGTTGTGTCTTATGACCGATATAGCGCTGGCCGTAAGGCGGAAGAGCCATGAGGGCGCGCGCGATCATGGTGCTTGGGACGAGTTCCCACGTAGGAAAATCTCTTCTCACTGCCGCGCTCTGTCGCATCTTTGCGGATCAGGGGGTGAGCGTCGCCCCCTTTAAGTCGCAGAACATGTCGCTCAACTCATCCGCGACCATGGAAGGTCTTGAAATCGGCCGCGCTCAGGCCCTGCAGGCGGAGGCAGCCCGAGTCACGGCTTCGGTCCACATGAATCCCATCCTTCTGAAACCTGCTGGAAACAGGACATCGCAAGTGGTTGTTCGTGGCAGAATATGGGGCAGGCTCTCCGCCTCCGACTATCATCAGCGGCGTGTCGAAGAACTGTTTCCCCTCGTTCGCGAGAGCTACGAGATTCTTGCCGCCAAACATGAAGTTATTATCCTCGAAGGCGCTGGCTCGCCTGCGGAGATCAATTTGAAACAGCACGATATCGTCAATATGCGGATGGCGGAGGTCGCCGATGCGGTCTGCATTCTCGTAGGTGACATCGACCGCGGAGGCGTCTTTGCCTCGCTTCTCGGCACTGTTCAGCTGCTCGATGAGACGGAGCAAACCCGCATTCAGGGCTTCCTCATCAACAAATTTCGCGGGGATGTCGAGCTCCTCGATCCCGGTATCCGCATGATGGAAGATCGCCTTCAGAAGCCGTGCCTGGGGGTCGTCCCTTACATCCCTCATCTTGCGCTCGAAGAGGAAGACAGTATCGGGCTCGCTGACATAACTGGCGAGACCGAGCCCTGGCTGCCGGAGGATGCGCGCGGGAGACCACTACGCATCGGGGTCGTTGCGCTGCCATCGGTTTCGAATTTCACCGACTTCGATGCGATGCGCAATGAGCCATCTGTCTCGTTGCGTTTCTGCAGGGAGCCATCCCAGCTTGCGCTGGCCGACTTGATCATCTTGCCTGGCAGCAAACAGACGGTCGAAGACCTCCTCTGGATGCGCCGGCAGGGTATCGATTCCTGCGTTGTGGCGCATGCCGATCGAGGAGGCCTCGTCGTCGGCATCTGCGGAGGGATGCAGATGCTGGGTATTACGATCGTCGATTCACTTGCGATGGAGCATGGCGATCAAGCCGATGGGCTTGGACTGCTACCGTTCACTACTCGCATGAACCCGGATAAGGTGACGCGGCTGATAACCGGTCGCCTGTCTTCATCACTGCTCTTCGGTTGTCCCGTGCCCGCAATGGATATCGATGGCTATGAGATCCACATTGGCGAAACCATATATGCAGACGGCGCTCAGTCCTTTTCAATATTGAACGGGCACGAGCCTGACGGATGCATCTCGCCGGACACACGCATCTTTGGCACGTATCTGCATGGCATCTTCGATGACGACACATTCCGCCACACCGTCCTGGCTGCGGCTCGGAGCTTTCATCAACTTGCGCCTGCGAACAACTTTGAGAGTTGGAAGCAAAAGCGCGAAGATTCTTTCAACCGGTTGGCCGATGTCGTACGCGAATCGTTGGACATGCAGCGCATCTTCGATTGGATAGGCATATCGTACAAATCTCAAGGCCAGATTGCGCCCATGGAGCAAGTCCGTTGAATCGTGGTTCCCTCATTCCCGCTGCGTGGTTTCTTGACCAACTCGCCGGAGACCCCGAGTGGCTTCCGCATCCTGTGCGCCAGATCGGCTTGGTCACGGCTCATGGCGAAGCTGCTCTTCGCCGGCCCAATCAGAGCGCGTTGTCGGAATTGGCGTCTGGAGCAGTATTGAGCCTGGCTGTCGTTGCCACAACCTACTATGCAACCCGCCAGTTGATTCGCGCCGCGAACCGGCTATCGCCCGCAATCGGCAATTCAGTGGAAGTCCTGCTCGCATGGAATTGCCTGGCGGCTCGCAATCTTGAACAAGAAGCAACCTCCGTAGTCCGTGCAATCGATTCTGGAGACCTCCCGCTCGCTCGTCATCGGCTCGCACGCATCGTAGGACGCGACACCCAACATCTGGACACGCAGGAAATCTGCCGGGCCTTGATTGAGACACTCGCTGAAAGCGCCTCCGATGGCATTGTTGCGCCGCTCTTCTATATGGCGCTGGGCGGCGTTCCTCTCGCTATGGCCTATAAAGCCATCAATACACTCGACTCCATGATCGGCCACGCGGACGAGCGTTACTTTTACTTTGGCAAGGTTGCCGCTCGCCTGGACGATGTAGCCAACTACCTGCCTGCGCGGCTGACAGCATCCGCCATCGTAGCAGCCTCGCAATTCCAAGAAGATTGCGACCAGGTGTCCGCATGGCAGACGTGGCGTCGCGATGGAGACCAGCACAAGAGTCCCAATGCCGGGCAGCCCGAAAGCGCCATGGCAGGGGCTCTGCATGTTCGACTTGGAGGTGACAATACCTACGGCGGCGAAATTGTACGGGCCGCGCACATTGGCCGTGAGTTTTCACCGCCATCACCGCCAAAAGTCAAAAGCGCACTTCGGCTAGTATCAGTTGTTACGCTGCTGGGCGTGGCCTGCGGCGTTCTTCTCTCAGCTTGTGCTCATTCGCGTGAAGCCACAGGGGCGTCCCGGTGATCGAACTTGTCCCCTTGCATGGCGGCCAATTGCGACAGATCTCCGAGCGCTTCAATATCTCTTCGTCGCAACTGATTGATTTCAGCGCCAACATCAATCCCGACGGGCCTCCGCCCGCCGCCCTGTCCACCCTGCGAACGAGCCTTGAAGATATCTCCATTCTGAATGCATATCCCGATCTAGAACAGGCCAGCCTCAAGCAAGCAATCGCCGGCTATGCCGGAGTTCACCCCAAAAACATCGTGGTCGCTAATGGCTTCATTCCGTTGCTGGAGTCTGCGCTCCGCACACTAAGGGTCAAACGCTGCCTTCTCCCAGTGCCTGCCTTCGTAGAGTATCGTCGCAGCCTTGAACGTGCTGGGGTAGAGATCGAACCGTATATCCTGACTCCAGGTTCCAACTTCCGTTACAATATCGATGTCTTTGTGCAAGGCAAGCACGACGCTGTCTTGCTTGCCAATCCACAGAATCCCTCTGGCGTTCTTACCACAAGGAATATCCTGCTCCAGTTTGTCGCGGAGTGTGCGGATCGAAATATAACCGTGTTGCTTGATGAAGCATTCATCGATTACGCGCCTGCCGATTCATTGACACCCGATGTCGAACAATTTGCAAACCTGATCGTGTTTCGCTCCGTGACCAAGTTCTACGGGATTCCGGGCCTCCGAGTGGCTTATGAAGTAGCCAACCAAACTATAGCGCGCGCACTTGATGAATATCTTCCGCCCTGGCCGATTACCACTCTGGCCTCATCCGCCGTTATATCCGCGCTAGCTGACGACTCCTTCGCTGGGCGCACCAGGCTCCACAACGACGGACGAAGAACTTGCTTGAGCGCTGGCCTTGATGCTCTGACCATTCACAGCTACCCATCGGCCGCAAACTTTCTGCTTCTTCATCTTCCTGATGGAGTTTCCGCAGAGCGCCTCTGGAGATACATGATCGTTGAACACCACATGGTGTTGCGAAATTGCTCAAACTATGAAACTTTGCCATCTAGACACTTACGCGCGGCAATACGCACTGAGCAGGAAAATGACAAGCTCATTGAAGCATTAGCCCAGTCATTACAGTTTTGCTAGCAAGCCATTGGGCTCAAACGAAGAGGAGGATATGAGGCGGGCGGAGAAAGGCAAAGTTTATTTGGTTGGCTCAGGGCCAGGTGATCCGGAACTGTTGACGGTGCGTGCTGTGCGATTGCTGGAGACGGCAGATGTTGTGTTTCACGATGACCTTGTGTCGGACGAAGTACTTGGACTTGTACATCGGAGTGCTCTTATAACGAGTGTAGGAAAGCGTTGTGGGCGTCCTCGGATTACGCAGGCGGGGATTCATGCGCTCATGATCGAATCGGCCCGTGCCGGGCAGTCGGTGGTTCGGCTGAAGAGTGGGGATCCGCTGGTATTTGGGCGCGCTGGGGAAGAAATTGCGGCGTTGCGCGGGGCAGGGATTTCGTTTGAAATTGTGCCGGGTGTGACCGCAGCGCTCGCGGCCGGCGCCGTATTAGAGGCGCCGCTCACGGACAGGAAGAGTGCGTCGAAGCTGATTCTTTGCACGGGGCATCATGCGATGGATAAAGCTGATTTTACCCCAATCTGGAGTGGCCCCTTGCCTGAGGATGCGACACTGGTCGTCTATATGCCGGGGCGTGACCTCGGTCGGATTGCGAAGGAGCTTATCGCTGCAGGCGTGAAGGAGGATATGCCTTGCTGTGCTGTGTCACATGTAGCGACAGCACGACAGAGTTACGCGGCCTGCAGGCTGGTTGACTTTGCTGAGTTGGTGTGTGGACCCGCGCCCCTCTTACTGTTGATCGGGCGCGCAATGGATTCGCTAGTGGATGATTAATCTCTCTCACGAGTGACCGGTTATTTATCAAATGGAGTCAATCGGTTAGCGGATGTGGGCTGGCCAGTTCTGTTCGGAGACGGCTGAAGGGCAAATGAAATCTCGGTTTTCTCGAAGATGAATACCGACAGAATCTGTAGACAAGGGTACACGCGCCGCGCATCCATGCCTTGCTTGCAGCGAGTGTTCGAGCAGCACGCGCAGATACTTGAGGCCGGAGAGCTTGGGGATGCGGTCGCGCTGGATCAGGTTCCAGAGCAGCACCATGAGGGTGCTGTCGGCGATGGCGAAGTCGGCGCCCAGCAG